>DATHFI010000353.1:0-4247 GCA_035490275.1 Planctomycetota bacterium | reverse complement strand
CGGTGAGGCCCATCAGCACCGTGAAGATGTCGTTCGCGGGCTTCTGGAGGATGTCCGGAAGGAACTCCGCGCCCTCGTCCCCGCCCTCGATGCGTTCGTCAGCCATGGCTCGGCCTCCGTTGCCCTAGTTTCCGGACTTCCCGGGGGTGGCCAGCAGGCGGTTCGACGCGTCGTCGCCGACCCGCGCCTCCTCCTTGCCCTTCAGGACGATCTTGCCCGAGGCCCAGGGACGGTCGACGCTGTCGATGACGACCTTGCCGATGAACGTGTTGCCCCGGTAGATCGTGAAGTCGTCGCCCTCGCTGACCCCGGCGTCCCGGCCGAGGTTGATGACCACGAGGTCCAGCTCGCCGACGACGGCCGTGACCTTGCCCGAGAGGGGCTTCTTGGGGGCGAGGCCGTCGACGCGGATGCCCTGCAGGCTCAGGTTGGCGATGATCTCCTGGAGGCGCTGACGCTCGCGGGCCAGCTCCTGGTAATTGTTCTCGAGGCCGCCGAGGTCCTTGGAGAGGCGCTCGGCTTCCTGGCGGAGGTACTGGAGGTCCTGGACCGCCGTGAGGCGCTGGCTGTTCGCCGCATTCAGCTTTTGCCGGTAGTCGTCGACCTTCGCCGAGGCGTCGCGGATCTGCTCCAGCTGGACCTCGAGCTGGCGGACGAAGGTGGCCAGGTTGGCGACCAGCTTGTCGACCTCGCCCTGCTTCAGCTCGAGTTCGCCGCGGGAGGTCTCGAGCTGGCTCTTCACGTTGGTGAGCTCGGTCTCGATGCTCTTGATCCGGTCCTTGTTCATCTCGTTCATGTGCTGCTCGCCCTTGAGCTGCATGTCGAGATCGCCGATCTGCGCGGTCGTGACCGCGATCGTCTGGTAGTGGTAGTTGCTTTCCTTGATGAACTTGTCCTTGAAGTCGGCGCGCATGGCGAAGAGCGTGGCGTTGACGCCGAGCAGGATCAGCGCCAGCACCAAGATCAGCACCACGAAGAGTTTCGACAGCGTGCTCATGCGATCCCCCACTTGGTCCGCGACCGGTTCAAGCGACCCATCCTAGGCATCCCTCTTCAGGCTTGTCAACGTTTCGCAAAAAACGCGTTCCACGCCAGGCCCGCCAGCGTCGCGGCCGCCGCCGCCCACGCCGCCGCGTCCCCGATCACTCCGTACGGCGATCCCCCGGGGCCCGCGGGCACGGCCAGGGCCATCGTCCCTTCCACCGTCTTCACGGCCCCGTCGGGACCCGCAAGCGTCCGAACGATCCGGCCCCCCGCGTCGAGGACGACCGAAATTCCCGTGTTCGTCGCCCGCACGCAGGCCACGCGGTTCTCGACGGCGCGGAACTTCGCCATCGCCAGCATGTGATCCAGTTCCGCGCTGTCCCGGAACCAGCCTTCGTTCGATATGTTGACGATGACCGAGGCCCCGTTCCTTGCATTTTCCCGCCAAATATCCGGGTAGAAGTTCTCGGAGCAGATGCAGACGCCGAAGGTCCGCCCCGCGATCTCGAAGGTCACGGCCTTGCGGCCCGGGAGGAACTCGTAGACCTTCGGCACGCTCAGGAACCACGCGACGATCCTCTTCACTGGAATCAACGGCTCGAAGGGCATCCGCTCGGTGAATTGGACGAGCCGGATCTTGTTGTAGCGCGACCGGACCGCGCCGTGCGCGTCGAAGAGCAGCGCCGAGTTGGTGCACTCCAGGTCTTCCGGCCTCACGCCGTAGATGAGCCCCCAGTCCGACGTCTCGCGGCTCCCGGGCGTCGTGACGTCGCCCACGAGCATCCCCGCCAGGAGCGGCCGGCCGACCTCCCTCACCGCGTCACTGATGGTTTCGAACCGTCCCACCCGGAGCCACCGCTCCGCGGCCCGATGGTAGTAGACGCCTTCCTGGATGGCGGACTCCGGCCACACCACGAGCGCCACCTCGGGCACGCGCTGAACCAGCTCGCGCGTCATGCGGAGGTGCTTGTCGAAGATCCGCTCCCCCTCGATCGGGTCGTGACGGCCGATGTTCTTGATTTCCTGCGGGATGTTCGGCTGGACGATCCCGACGACGGGTCCGGAACCCTCGGGGAGCGTCGAGAGCCGGATCGTTCCGTAGACGAGCGCGATCACGACCGAGGCGAAGGCGGCGGCCGACCACCGGCGCCTTCTCTCCGGCTGAAGCAGGGCCTGGGCCGCGGCTCCGTTGACGAACAGCACGAGGGCGGAGACGAGCCACACTCCTCCGAGGTCCGCGATCTGGATGACCCCGAGAGCCCGGTGCTGGGTATACCCGGCCAGGAGCCACGGCATTCCGCCGAAGAGGTAGCTCCGGACGTATTCGAGCGTGAGCCACGCGGCGGGCGCCGCGACTGCGACCGGCCATCGCGCGCCGTAATGAAGTCGGCGCAGGATCAGCGCGAAGAGCCCCCACGACAGGCCCTTGTACGCGCCGATCCCGAAAGGACCGAAGGGCGCCGTGTGGCGCAGCCAGAAAAGGCCGGCCGTGAAGAACAGGAATCCGCCGAGCCACGAGAGCAGGAAGGCGCGCGAGCCTTTCGGTTCGCGCAGCGCGAAGAGGATCAGCGGGATCAGCGCCCCCCAGGCGAGCGGACCCAGATCGGCTGGAGGGAATGAGAGGTAGAGCAGGACCGCGCTGAAAATCGGAAGCAGGAACATCTGCTTGCCCAAATGGGAAAGACTTCAGACTTCAGACATCAGACTTCAGAAGAACGCCAGAGTCGAGAGCTGAGAACCTCTTTCTGAAGTCTGAAGTCGGAAGTCGGAAGTCTGACAACTATCCATTCAATCCAACAGGAGCGTGTCCACCCACGATCCCGCATCCAGGACGGTCTCCCGGGGCTGGATGGCCAGCGCGTCGGCGCGCGCGAGCGTCGCCAGGTCGGCGCTGCTCTTCCACGGCAGCGTCCGCGCCACCGGCCCGTCCTCCGACATCTCGAGCGTCGCCGGCCAGAAGACGGTCCGGTCCATCCGCTTCGCGAGCGGCGCGGCCAGCCGCGCCCGCACCCGGCGGCGGCCGAGCCCGGGATAGCCCATCATCCGGCCCAGGAAGGGACGCACGAGCACTTCGAACGTGACGAACGCCGAGACCGGATTCCCCGGCAGGCCGAACACGACGACCCTGCCCTTGACGCCGAAGAAGACCGGGCGGCCGGGGCGGATCAGGACCTGGTGGACGGCCGTGGCGACCCCTTCCGCTTTCAGCGCGGGCACCACGAGGTCGCGGTCGCCGGCCGAGACGCCCCCGGAGAGAATGAGGACATCGCGCGTGAGACCCTCCCGGATCCGGGCGCGGAGATCCTCGAGGCGGTCGGGGGCCTGCGGAAGCACGTCGCACTCCAGGCCGAGGCGGCGCACCTGCTCCGGAATTCCCACGCCGTTCGAATTCCGGATCTGTCCCGGGCCCGGCCGTTCCGACGGATCGACCAGCTCATCGCCCGTCGCGATCACGGCGCACTTCGGGCGGCGAAAAGTCGCGACCTCGGTCGCGCCGACGGAAGCGAGCACCGCGAGATCCTGGGGCCGGAGGAGTCGGGGCGCCGAGAGGACGACTTCCCGCGCACGCACCTCGCTGCCCCGGGGGGCGACGTTCTGACCCGCCTTGACGGGCGACAGGATCCGGACGCGACGGCCGCTGCCTTCCGTTTTTTCAACCTGCTGGATGGCGTCGGGACCCGGAGGGAGCGCCGCGCCCGTCATGATGCGGGCGCACTGCCCGCGGCCGACCTTGCGCGTCGGGACATGGCCCGCGGGAATGTCTTCCACGACATCGAGTTCGACGGGGGCTTTGGCGACGTCGGCGGAATAGACCGCGTACCCGTCCATCATCGCCCGGTCGAATGGAGGTTGATCCTCGTCGGCCTTTATTTCCTCCGCCAGGATCCGCCCCGCGGCGCGGCCGAGAGGCACGCGCTCCGGGATGGACGGCGGCACGCGCGCGAAGAGGATCCGCTCCGCCTCTTCGAGCGGGATGGGCCCGCCTCCGCGGCTGGAGCCGCTCCGGCGGGGTGACGCCCTGGTTTTCACGCGTCCTTGTCCAGGCCGTACTTCTGGAGCTTGTAGCGGAAGGACCGGAGGCTCATCCGGAGCGACTGGGCCGCCTTGGTGTAATTACCCTTGGCCCTCTGCAGGGCCTCGCGGATGTAGCTGATTTCCAGCTCCGCCACCTTGCGGTCGAGATCGACCTCGTCCGACATCGAGAGCGCCGGCGCGGCGGTGGGCTGCGAGGAGGCGAGGCCGAGATCGACGGCCGAGATTTC
>DATHFI010000352.1:0-2446 GCA_035490275.1 Planctomycetota bacterium | reverse complement strand
CGGGGCCTCGATAGTTGGGGAGCGGTCGATTCCTTCGCTTGTTATCTGTCGGGCCCGGCCTGGAGGGAGGGGCAAGTCTCGGACGGCTTGATCCACGCGTGGGCGCGGTCCGGCGACCGCTGGAAACGGCGCGCGGCGCTGGTGAGCACGGTCCCGCTCAATACGAAAGCGCGCGGCGGCCGCGGCGACGCCCGGCGGACGCTGCGCGTCTGCTCGATGCTCGCGAAGGACCGGGACGACATGGTCGTGAAGGCTCTTTCGTGGGCCCTCCGGGAACTGGCGAAGCGCGACCCGGCGTCGGTGCGCGCATTTCTCCAGCGGGAGGGAGATCGGCTGGCCCCGCGGGTCCTCCGCGAGGTGCGGAACAAGCTCACGACCGGGCTCAAGAATCCAAAATCGCGCGCGCGGTGACCGGATTCCCGTAACGGCGGAAACGCCCGGCCGTCATACATGCATGCCCTTGGACGGACGCTGGTATGCGGGATGGGGAACCCTCGCGCTGATCAACGCGGGGCTCGCGCAAGGGAAGCACCGGAGCGGCCTGGCGTGGTTTCTCATCTCGCTCCTGGCCGGCCCTGTTGCGACGCTGATCCTTCTCTTCCTCGACGATCCCCGCGAACGCCGCTGAAGCGGGACCGGGTGGATTCCGGAAGTTATACTCCCGCCGATGGTCTCCCTCGCCGACATCCGCCGGGCACGGCAGCGCCTCAAGGGAGTGGCGCTCGTCACGCCGCTCCTGCCGCTCAAGTACGGCCGCCCCGACACCTGGCTCAAGTGCGAGAACCTCCAGCGCTCGGGCTCGTTCAAGCTGCGCGGGGCGTACAACAAGATCGCGTCGCTCGCTCCGGCCGTGCGCCGGCGCGGCGTCGTCGCCTACTCGAGCGGCAATCACGCGCAGGGCGTGGCCCTCGCGGCCCGGATCTTCGGCATCCCCGCGACGATCGTCATGCTCGACCAGTCGATGGCCCACAAGGTCGAGGGGACGAAATCCTACGGCGCCGAGGTGATCTTCGGCGGGCGGTCGAGCGAGGAGATCAAGGCGCGCGCGGAGGCCATCGCGGCCGAGCTCGGCCGGACCATCGTCAAGCCCTTCGACGATCCCTTCATCATCGCGGGCCAGGGCACGATCGGGCTGGAGATCATGGATCAACTTCGCGGGGTCAAGTCCGTAGTCGTGCCCATTGGCGGCGGCGGACTCACGAGCGGCGTGGCGACCGCGGTGAAATCGGCCAACCCCCGGGTGAAGATCTTCGGGGTCGAGCCCTCGGGCGCCCCGAAGATGTCGGAGTCGCTGAAGAAAGGTGAGCTCGTGACCCTGCCGGGGACGGACACCGTGGCGGACGGACTGAAGCCGGTGCGCGCGGGGGAGCTCACCTTCGCGCACGTGCGGCGCTACGTGGACGAGGTGGTCCTCGTCACGGACGAGGAGATCCTCTCGGCGACGCGCCATCTCATCCTCAGGGAAAAGCTCATCGTCGAGCCCTCGGGCGCCGCCACCGTCGCCGCGATCCTCTCGGAAAAGGTCAAGCTGCCGAAAGGTCCCGCGGTGGCCGTCATCAGCGGCGGAAATGTGGACCTGAAGTCAGTTCCCGGCCTTCTCAGCTGATCCGGCTCTATTCAATTCGTTTCCTCACCACGAAGACACAGAGTCACAAAGAAGAGGGATTCCTCGAAACTGCCCGCCGGCGTTCGTGGCCCTTCGGGCCACGAACCGGCCCCGGAGGGGCCTGGGACGGTGGGAAGAGCCGCGGAGAGAAGGCGCCTTCTCTCGCGGCTCTCCCGGCCGTCCCTTCCGGCGGGCGCTCGACCGATCGGCGTCCGCTTCGTGTCTTCGTGGCTTGGTGGTGAAGAAAGGGGTTTTCAACGCAGCAAGCTGATCCCTCAACTCCCCCGCGGCCGATCCGAGATGTCGCCCGTCGTCCCCTCGGGAGGCAGTTCGAAGTACCCCCCCTCGACGGGCCGGCTCATCGCCTCCAGGAATTGGCGGGCCCTCGAGACCCACGACCGCGCCACGTCCAGGGTCAGGAGATCGGCGATCGGGGTGGGAGCCTTCGCGTGTCGGTCGAGGAAGAACGTGTACAGCCTCGCCGCCTCTTTCGCCTCTCCCCGGGTTTCAGCGAGCAGGGCGAGCCCGTAGGTCGTCACTGCCGACTTCGGATGCCGGCGCGAATAGGCGGTGAGCGCGCGGCGCGCCTCGTCCCACCGGTGGCGCCGGATCTCCGTCATCGCGAGATTGAAGGTTACGTCATCCGACGGCCGAAGTTCGAGTGAAGCCGCGTAGTCCCGCACCGCCTCGTCGTACCGGCCGGCGTTCGCCAGGAGTAGCCCCCGGTGGTTCAGCGCGGAAGGGCGGACCCAGAACGTGGCCTCGTGATTCGACGGCCGGTCCACGAATTCCGTGAGCGCGACAAGGCCGTCCTCGACCAGCTGCTTCTCCAGGGCCAGG
>DATHFI010000351.1:0-3272 GCA_035490275.1 Planctomycetota bacterium | reverse complement strand
ATCGCCACAGCTTGGAACTCCACCGGAGGCGTCCGCATCGGAAATTCCGGAACGACTCCCGGCACGGATTCGAGCGTCCAGGAGCCCTTGAGAAGCCGACGCAAGCGGAGTTCGTCCTGATCCCGAACCACCACCGCGGGAGAGCCGTTCCACAAGAAGGGCCGCGAAATAACGCCGAGCCGTTCGGTATCGATTTTCTCCATGCCCCCCGAAGTAAGGCGCGCGGTTCCCATCGGGGAGATGATCCAGAGGCAGTCCTGAGCCGCCAGCAACCAGCAGCGGCTGAACGGAACCTCCGCCGCGATCTCCGGGTCTCCCTCCTTGGCGGGATCGAATCGAAGAAGGGTCGTCGTGCCGTCGGAACCGGACTTGGGCCAGTAGATCCGTCCTTCCCACGTCGCTCCGCACTCCAGGTACGAGTGCGTCGTGGCATCGCGCGACCACGGGAAGGGTATGATCAGGAACATCGCTGCGAATGGCAGGACGAACTGGGCGATGAACGCGGCGATGAACGCGGCGACGGCCGCCAGGGCCACGTTGCGCTGGTAGATGGATCGGTCGCGATCAGACAGGTAGGCGGACTCTTCGGTCAACGGCGCCTCCGCTCAGGGGCGAACGGCGACGCCCCCAGGAACAAGTACGCGGTTTTCCGAGGCTTCAACAGGATGTTCGACAGAACGGGAAGCTACGGAGTATGCGCCTTGGCGGGCCGTTTCGATTTGTTGGGCGCGGCGGTCACGTCGAAGGAAGTGAGCCAGTCCTTGTACTTGGCCGACCGGCCGCGGATCACGTCGAAGTAGAGCGACTGGATTTTCCGGGTGAGCGGACCCATCCCGCCGTTCCCGATCGTCCGCCCGTCCACTTCGCGGATCGGCGTCACTTCCGACGCGGTCCCGCAGAAAAAAGCCTCGTCCGCGATGTAGACCTCGTCGCGCGTGAATCGTTCCTCGACCAGCCGCAGCCCCAGATCCTCGGCGAAGCGCAGAATCGTCGCCCGCGTGATCCCGGGCAGGATCACGGTCAGCGGGGTGGTCTTGATCCTGCCGTCCCGCACGATGAAGATGTTCTCCCCGCTCCCCTCGGCGACGAAGCCGTCCGGATCGAGCAGCAGGGCCTCGTCGAACCCGAGGGTCTTCGCCTCCTTCTTCGCGAGGACTCCCGTCACGTAGTTCCCCGTGACCTTCGCGCGGGTCATCACGGAGTTCGGCTGGTAGCGGGCGTAGGAGCTGACCTTCACCCGGATCCCCTTCTTGAGCGCCTCCTCCCCGAGGTAGGCGCCCCACTTCCAGACCGCGACGAGGAGGCGGATCGGGTTGTCCGCGGGATAGACCCCCATGACGCCGTCGCCGATGTACGCGATGGGCCGGATGTACCCCTCCGGCAGCGCGTTGGCCGTCAGCGTCTCGAGGCAAGCGGCGCAGACCGCGTCGAACGTGTACGGGATCTCGAACCCGAGGATCTTCGCGGACTCGAAGAGGCGACGGATGTGGTCCTGCAGGCGGAAGACCGCCGAGCGCCCGTCGTCGGTGCGGTACGCGCGGATCCCCTCGAAGGCCGCGGCGCCGTAGTGGAAAGAGTGGGTAAGGACGTGGATCTTCGCGTCATCCCAAGGGACCTGGCGGCCGTCCATCCAGATCGACGTGAGCTTATCAACCATTAGGTCAATTCTCGGTTACCGCGCTTCACAAGTCGACAAGTAGATGACTGCTGACCGCTGACGGCCGTCATCCGTAAGCCGTCGCCTGTCATCGTCGGGTTCAGGATTTCAAGAGAGCGAAGAATTCGGCTTCCGTGACCGTTTTTATCCCAAGGGTCTTCGCCTTGTCAAGTTTGGACCCCGCGCCGGGGCCCGCCACCACCAGCGTGACGGCCTTCGAAACCGAATCGGCGGTCCGTCCGCCGTGTTCCGCCACCAATCGCTTCGCGTCGTCGCGCGTGATCCGCTCCAGGCCGCCCGTGAAAACCACGACCTGCCCTTCGAGCGTGCGGCTCTTGGGCTTCGGCCGGACGATTGTCACCTCCTTGAGGAGCCGCTTCACCGCCGCGCGGTTCTCCTTGCGCTGGAAGAAGTCCCGGATGGACTTCGCGACGATCGGCCCGACGTCGGGGACCGCCTGGAGCTCTTCCTCGGAGGCCTCCATCAGCTTCTCGATGTCTCCGAAATGGTCCGCGAGCGCCTGGGCGGTCGCCTCTCCCACCTGGCGGATGCCGAGCGCGTTTAGGAAGCGCGGGAGCGTGGTCGTCCGCGACTTGTCGATCGAGGCGAGCAGGTTGTCGGCGAGCTTCTCGCCCATCCGGTCGAGCTCGAGGAGCGGTCCCTTCTTGAGGTCGTACAGATCGGCGGGCGAGGAGACGAGTTTCTTGTCGACGAGCACGTCGATCCATTCGGGGCCGAGTCCCTCGATGTCCATCGCGCCCCGCGAGACGAAGTGCTCGAGGGCCCCCTTGACCTGCGCCGGACACGAGAGGCCCGCCGCGCAGAAGATGTCGGTCTCGGTCGGCTCGACGGGCCCTCCGCAGACCGGGCACCGCTTCGGCGGCTGAATCTCCTTCTCCTTCCCCGTGCGCCGCGACGGGATCACCTTGACGACGTACGGAATCACGTCGCCGGCCCGCGTCACCACGACCCAGTCGCCGATCCGCACGTCGAGCTTCCGGATCTGCGACGGATTGTGGAGCGTGGCATTGGTGACCGTGACGCCGCCGATGAGCACGGGCTTGAGCCGCGCGACCGGGGTGAGCTTGCCGGTGCGGCCGACCTGCCAGTCGACGGCGAGGACCTGCGTCGTCTCCTCGCGGGCGGGGAATTTCCACGCGATCGCCCACCGGGGGCTCTTGGATCGCGCGCCCAGCTCCTCGCGCAGGGCGAGGTCGTCGACCTTGAGGACGATGCCGTCGATCTCGTACGGCCGCCGGTCGCGCCCTTTCAGGGTCTTTTCATAGTAGGCCTTGATCTCCTTCATCGACGAGGCGGCCTCGAGGTCGTCCACGATCGGAATCCCGAGCTTCCCCAGGAACTCCATCGCCTCGAGGTGGCGCGAGAATTTCCGCCCGTCGACCCGACCGATCCCGTGGGCCATGAACCGGATCGGGCGCGAGGCGGTGATCTTGGGGTCGAGCTGCTTGAGGCTTCCGCTCGTCAGGTTGCGCGGATTCATGTAGGGCTCCTCGCCCTTCTCGACCTGGGCCTTGTTGATCTTCTTGAAGTCCTCGAGGGGGATGAAGGCCTCGCCGCGCACTTCGAGCAGGTCCGGCGCGGCCGCGAGGCGGAG
>DATHFI010000350.1:0-6359 GCA_035490275.1 Planctomycetota bacterium | reverse complement strand
ATGGCCGAAGGGGCCGCGCGGACCGCCGGAGCCGACGTGGGAGTCGCCGTGACCGGGATCGCGGGCCCGTCGGGCGGCTCGAAGAAGAAGCCGGTCGGCCTCGCGTGGCACGCGGTACACTACCGGGGCCGGACCCGGGCGGAGCGCGGCGTCTTCCCCGGGGACCGAATGGCGATCAAGGAACGCGCCGCGCATTTCGCGCTGGATCTCGTCCGGCGCGCGCTGTCCGAGTGACTCAAGGAGGGCAGGGGTGGCCGCCAGAGCCTGGGTTTTCCCGCCGTCGGATCGCCACCTCGCCGGGGTGATGGCCCGGGCGGTCGGCATCTCCCCGGTGACGGCCCAGGTCCTCGTGAATCGCGGCGTGCGCGACCCCGCCGTCGCGAGGAAATTCCTTCAGCCCCAGCTCGGCGATCTCATCGATCCGATGCGCTTCTCGGGGATGGTCCCGGCGGTCGACCGCCTGCATCGGGCCCTCCGGGAGAACGAGCAGATCGCGATCTTCGGCGATTACGACGTGGACGGGACGACCGGCACGGCGCTGCTCGCCCGGTACCTGAGGCTCGTGGGCCGCGACCCGATCATCCGCATCCCTCACCGGATGACCGAGGGCTATGGGCTGAGCGTCGCCGCGGTCGAGGATTTCGCCCTCGCGGGCGCCAAGGTCCTCGTCACGATCGACTGCGGGACGAACGACCACGAGGAGATCGAGCTGGCCCGCGCCCGCGGGATCGACGTCATCGTGGTCGATCACCACGAGACGCCGACGCGCGAATCGGGCGCGCTGGCGCTGATCAACCCCAAGGCCGACGCCAACTATCCCTTCAAGGGAATCTCCTCCGTCGGGATCGCCTTCAAGCTGGCCCAGGTGCTCGCCAACAAGCTGGAGCGGTCCTCGAGGCTGAACGAGTCCTACGCCAGGTTCATCGTCGACGCCATGGCGTACGTGGCCCTCGGCACCGTCGCGGACGTCTCGCCCCTCACGGACGAGAACCGCGTCCTGGTGGCGTTCGGGCTGAAGGCGCTCGAGTCATGCACCTGCCCGGGCCTCCGGGCGCTCGTCGACAAGGTCGGCCTCAGCGGGAAGCGGATCGACACCTTCGACATCAGCTTCAAGCTCGCGCCGCGGCTGAACGCGCTCGGGCGGCTCGGGTCGGCGCAGCAGACGGTCGACCTGTTCCTGACCGAGGATCCCGCGCGCATCGCGGAGCTGATGAAGCAGCTGGAGTCGGCGAACCGGGCGCGGAAGGACATCGAGGAGGCGATCTTCGAGCAGGCGGTGGAGCAGGTCGAGCGCCGGCCGGAACTGCATCGCGATCCGGTCATCGTGGTCGCCGACGAGCGCTGGCACGTGGGCGTCGTCGGGATCGTCGCGGCGCGGCTCGTGGACCGCTACGCGCGCCCCGCGTTCGTGCTCGCCATCGACGGCGATATGGCGAAGGGTTCGGGCCGGTCGATCGAGGGATTCGGGCTCCACGAGGCGATCGAGGCGGCGCGGGACCTCATCGTGAGCGGCGGAGGGCACGCGAGGGCGGCCGGAGCGGGCGTCAAGCGCGACAAGCTGGAG
The DNA here is from genome assembly GCA_035490275.1 of Planctomycetota bacterium. Classification (GTDB taxonomy): domain Bacteria; phylum Planctomycetota; class MHYJ01; order MHYJ01; family JACPRB01; genus DASRJF01. The sequence goes on along the minus strand of DATHFI010000350.1, from coordinate 4,795 downwards.
GAATTCCGGATCCGGATCAACGAGCACGCGGTGAAGGCCGGGTGCGGGGAGCTTCCCGAGCCCGCGCTGGCGGTGGACGAGGAGGTGCGCCTCGGCGACGTCACCAAGGGGCTCGTCAAGGAGCTGCAGCGACTCGAGCCCCACGGCGAGGGGAATCGTCCGCCCCGGTTCGTCGCCTCCCACCTGCGCGTGGCGGGCCAGCCGCGCCTCATGGGGAAGAAGAACGACCATCTCTCGTTCCACGTGGCGGAGCCGGACGGTCCCGGCATCCGCGCCGTCGGCTTCGGCCGCGCGGACTGGTTCGACGCCCTCGGCTCGGCGCACACCGTGTCGCTCGCCTTCCGCCCGGTGCTCAACGAATGGCTGGGGCGCGAGAGCGTCGAGCTCCACGTCGACGACATGAAGTTCGTGTGAGCCGGGCCGCCCTTTCGCGGGAACGACGCTATAATCCGCCGGCCACATCGAGGGAGAACCATGAAGATCGGGTTGCTCACGGGCGGCGGCGACTGCCCCGGGCTCAACGCCGTGATCCGCGCCGTGGTGAAGCGGGCCGACCTGGGCGGGGACGAGGTCCTCGGCATCCGCAACGGCTGGGCGGGGCTCATCAAGGGGAACGTCGAGCCCCTGACCGCATATTCCGTTATGGGCATATTGCCCAAGGGCGGCACGATCCTCGGCACCTCGCGCACGAACCCCTTCAAGTCGCAGGAGGGGGTCCAGAAGTGCCAGGACTTCTTCCGGAAGTACGGTCTCGACGCCCTCATCGCGGTGGGGGGCGAGGACACCCTCGGCGTGGCGGAACAATTCCACCGCCTGGGGATGCCCATCGTGGGGGTTCCGAAGACGATCGACAACGACCTCGCGGGCACGGACTGCACCTTCGGCTTCGACACCGCCGTGAACGTCGTCATGGAGGCGATCGACCGGCTCCACTCGACGGCGGAATCGCACCACCGGATCATGGTGGTGGAGGTGATGGGCCGCGACAGCGGGTGGATCGCGACCGTCGCGGGGATCGCGGGGGGCGCGGACTACGTCATCGTCCCCGAGCGGCCGTACGACATCGCCGAAGTTTGCGCCAACCTACGCCGCCGGCACGAGCGCGGGCGCCAGTTCAGCATCGTGGTAGTTGCCGAGGGGGCGACCGCCAAGGGCGGACGTCTCGTGGCGCAGGCGGGGGGCGTGGACGAGTTCGGCCACTCGCGCCTCGGCGGCGTGGGCCAGGTGATCGCCGAGGAGATCGGCAAGGCGATGGGGGTCGAGACACGGGTCACGATCCTGGGCCACGTCCAGCGCGGCGGCTCCCCGAGCGCCTTCGACCGGCTCCTGGGGACGCGGTTCGGCCTGGCCGCCGTGGAGCTGGCCCGCGAGCGGAAATTCGGCCGTATGGTGGCGTTGTCCGGCACGAAGATCGTCGACGTCCCGCTGCCGCCTCCGGGCCACCAGAAGCGGTACCTCGACATGGAGCTGTACGAAGACGCAGAAACGTTTTTTGGGTGATGGACAGACATCAGACTTCGGACTTCAGACTTCAGGAAGACGTCGACAGACGTCAGTAGTCAGCAATCAGCAATCAGAAATCAGTTTTTGGCTCCTGACTTCCAGCCGAGGGACTTCATCAGACCGGTCAGCATACGCTTGACCTCGACAACATGACCGAGCAGCTTGGAACTCGACGGAGCATCCAGGTAGCCGAGGTTTCGGGACAATTCGAGGGAGCACTCAACCTCGGTGGCGGATCCCATGGCGTTTTGGAGGAATCTCAGGAAATCAGCGCCTCCCTTTCGACCGCAACCCTCGGAAATGTTCAAGGCGATCGAGACCACCGACCTTCTCAACTGGGCCGCCAGATTTCCATCGAAGAAGCGCGGGAATTCAGTCGTGGACGTGAAAACCAGCTTTGTCAGCTCCGAGGCTCGTTGCCACACGACCAGCTTATGGTAATCCTGCATTCCCCTCGTTGTGCCCGGAAAGGCCCTTGGGCCGCAGCCAACCGGTCACTAACAACTGATTTCTGACACCTTTTTCTGAAGTCCGAAGTCCGATGTCTGAAGTCTGCCAAATTTGCCACATAGACTTTGACCGTGGTGAGTCAGCTCAGTAAGATACGTCGCCTTTCAAGGAATCGACGGCCCCCATGACCAATTACGACTACCGCGGCGCCATCCACTGTCACACCGACTACTCCGACGGGACCGGCTCCGTCGAGGACGTCATGAAGGCCGCCAACGAGGCGGGCCTCGACTTCGTCATGATGACCGACCACGACACGATGAAGCCGCGCGACGACGGCCACGAGAAGTGGCACGGCAGCACGCTCCTCATCATCGGGACCGAGATCACCCCTCCGACCAACCACTACATCGTCTTCGGCGACGAGAAGCTCAAGAACGCCGACCGCATCAAGCTGATGAAGCCGCAGGAGGTGATCGACGAGATCGCCCGCCAGGGCTGGTTCGGCTTCATCGCCCATCCCGACCACGTCGGCACGCGCCGCTTCGAAATCCCCTCCTACAAGTGGGAGGACTGGAACGTCTCGGGCTACACCGGATTCGGCCTCTGGGACCTCATGACCGACTGGCAGTCGCAGCTCGACCGCGACGACGCGACCATGGAGGTCTACACCGATTTCGCGACGGCCCTCACGGGACCGCGCAACGAGACGATCGCCCGCTGGGACGAGCTCTGCCGCAAGCACAAGGTGGTGGGGATCGGCGAGATCGACAACCACGCGCTGAAGAAGGAATACAACGGCCAGACGCTGACCGTCTTCCCGTACGAAGTGGCCTTCAAGACGATCACCAACCACGTCCTGCTGAAGGAGCCGCTCGACAAGGACGCCGGGAAGGCCAAGCGCCAGATCCTGGGCGCGGTCAAGGCCGGGAACCTCTACGTCTCGTTCGACTACTGGGACGATCCCACCGAGTTCACCTTCGAGATCGAGAACGGCGAGACCACCGCCCTCATGGGCGAGGAGATCACGCTCGGTGCAGAGAGGACGGAGCTCGCGGTCACCCTCCCCGAGGAGGCGCTCATCAACGTCTTCCTCAACGGCGAGTCGATCCACGAGGAAGAGAACAATGAAGTGCTCCTCGACATCGGCGAGCCGGGGGTTTACCGCGTGGAGGCGATGCGGGACAACCTGACGTGGATCCTGTCGAATCCGATCTGGGTAAAAAAGTAGTTCTCAGACATCCGACTTCAGACTTCAGAAGTAATCAGTCCTGACAACTCTCCGAAATCCGAAGTCTGAGGTCTTAAGTCTGTCATTTACCCCGGGCCCCTAACGAAGGTCGGTTACCCAGGTTCGCCACTCCTTCTCGAAATCCGCCAGGGATTTCCGCGTCACCCGCTCCAGCGCCGCCTTCCCGGTCGGGTCGGCATTCACCGTGGCGCGGAATTCCTGGTAATAGCGGACGAGGAGGTTCTGGCGCTGGAGATAGATGCAGAAGTAACGGGCCGTCGCATAGTGGACGCCCCGCTCGTCGCCGTAAAACTCGTCCGTGTTCGTCTCCATGAGCGTCGCCAGCCGGACTTCGCGCCTCTCCTGGAACGCCCGCTTCAAATCCCAGAGGCGCCAGTTGACCAGGCCCTGGAGCTGTCCGTCCTCCTTGCGCGCGGCGTGTTCGAAGAGGGAGGCGAACCCCTCGTTGAACCATGCCGGGACGCCGGGAAAATCCTCGCCGATCAGCGGATGGACCAGCTCGTGCTGCAGCGTCCCCAAGCCCGTGCCGAGATTCAGGGCCATCTTGCGCTCCGAGGCCATGTAGAAGCCGTAGGGGGTCGTCGGGGAGCGGCCGTAGGCGCTACGCACGTACTCCGCGTAGCTGTCGGGGTTGCGGAAGCAGTAGATGCGGATCGGCCGGGTGGGCCGGCGCGAGAAATAGGTCGCGTAGAGGTGGCCCGTCATCCGCCGGATGGTCTCCTCGGCCGCTTCCACCGCGGTCGTGCCGCCGTTCGAGGCCAGGAAGAAGACGTCGTCGACGACGCGGGTCTCGAATTCGGGCCCCAGCTCCCCCCGGATCAGCTCCAGCGCCCGGCGCGTGCCCTCCTCCCCGCGTTCCGCCTCCTTCATGTACTGGGGCAGGCGGGGGCCGGCGGTGCAGCCGCTGATGAAGGTCAAGACCAGCGCAGCGAGAATCCGCACGGAGTCATTCTACTGGAGATCCTGAATTCTCGATTCTGGATTCTGGATTGAATGGGGCCGGCGCAGGGCATCGAGAATCAAGAATCAAGAATCGCCGGATCAGCCCCGCGCACCGGTTCGCGATTCGCGGACAGTCTCGAGCATCTCGCGCCAGCGGGGGTAGAGGACCCGGCGGGAGTAGATCCGCTCGGCGTGATCGCGCGCCGAGGCGCCGATCGTCTCGCGCAGCTCGGGCTGACTGATGAGGAGGTCGAGATTGTCCGCCCACTCTTCGAGGTCCTGCGCGGGGAGGCCGCACCGGCCGGCGTCGAGCATGTCGCTGATGATGCCCCACGGCGAGGCAACGGAGGCGAGGCCGCACGACATGTACTGGAGCAGCTTGTAACCGCACTTGCCGAGGCACCACTCGTCGTTGTCCAGGGGCATGAGGCCGATGTCCGCGGTACGCACCGCGTCGACCTCGATTTCCTCCGACCACGGGACGAACTCGACGGGAACCCCGAGGTCGGCGGACGGCGGCCGGTCGCAGATGACGCGGAGCACGAGTCCGGGGTGGCGCTTCTTCGTGGCCGCGAGGGCCGGGGCGATCGACGCGAGGTACTTGAGATTGCTCGACGAGCCGGTCCACACGAGGAGCGTTCCGTCGCC
>DATHFI010000349.1:0-4320 GCA_035490275.1 Planctomycetota bacterium | reverse complement strand
TTCACTTCCTCCGGTCGGGGGAGGTCCTCCAGGGCGCGGAGCCCGAAGGCCTCGAGAAACTCCTTCGTCGTGCCGTACTGCACCGGGGCGCCCGGCACGTCCTCGCGGCCGGCGATCCGGACGAGCCGCCGCTCCATGAGGGCGCGCAGGATCTCCCCGGATTGGACGCCCCGGATCGCCTCGACGTCGGCGCGCTTCACCGGCTGCTTATACGCGACGATGGCGAGAACTTCGAGGGCCGCTCCGGAGAGCTTCTTCTCCGCCTTCGACTTCTTGAGCCGGGCGATAATATCGGCGTGGGCGGGCCGGGTCAACAACTGGACCCCGTCGGCGATCTCCTCGATCGAGAAGGCGCGGCCCTGATTGTCGTAATCCGCCTTGAGCCCGGCGATGGCCTCCCGTATCTCCGCGGGCTTCGCCTCCGGGAGAAGGTCGTGGAGGCGGTTGACGCTGATGGGGTCGTCGCAGACGAAGAGAACGGCCTCGACGGCCTGCTTGAGGTCCACGGTATCCCCTCTCCTGGTGGTCCCCGACAATTCTATAGTTTACAAAATATAAGCTATAAAAGCAAGTCCGAAACGGCGCGCGCGTGGTAGGTGACGATGAAGTCGGCCCCCGCCCTCCGGATGCCCGTCAGGAGCTCCAGGACCGCCTTCCGCTCGTCGATCCACCCCCGCTCCGCCCCCGCCTTGATCATGGCGTACTCCCCGCTCACGTTGTAGGCGGCCAGGGGGACGTCGAACCGCTCGCGGGCCCGCCGGACGATGTCGAGGTAGGCGAGCGCCGGCTTCACCATGATCGCGTCGGCTCCCTCGTCCAGGTCCTGCGCAATCTCGCGCATCGCCTCGTCCCCGTTCGCGGGATCCATCTGGTACGACGAGCGGTCGCCGAACTGCGGAGGCGATTCCGCGGCGTCGCGGAAGGGCCCGTAGAAGCTCGAGGCGTACTTCGCCGCGTACGAAAGAATGGGAGCGTGCGGAAGCGCCGCCCGGATCGCCCCCACCGCGCCGTCCATCATGCCGCTCGGCGCCACGATGTCCGCCCCGGCCGCCGCGTGGGCCGACGCCGTCCGCGCCAGCAGGGGCAGCGTCGCGTCATTCTCGATCCGCCACGACCCTCCGCGGCGCGTCACGATCCCGCAGTGTCCGTGGTCGGTGTACTCGCACAGGCAGACGTCCGTGAGGACTACAATCCCCGGCGCGGCATCCTTCACCGCCTTCACGGCGCGCGGAATGATCCCGTTCCGCGCCCACGCCCCGCTCCCCCGCGCGTCCTTTTTCGCGGGGATGCCGAAGAGGAGGACGGCCGGAAGCCCCCGCGCGGCGATCTCCTTCGCTTCGACGGCCAGCTGTTTCACCGAGAACTGGAACTGGCCCGGCATCGAGGCGATCGGACGACGGTCCTCGCGCCCCTCGCGGACGAAGAGCGGGACGATGAGATCCTCGCGCCCGACGCGCGTTTCGCGGACGAGGCCCCGCAAACCGGGAGTCGCCCGAGTCCGCCGGGCCCGCCGCTTCAGGAACGCCGACGCTTTCGATGCCATGTCACGATCGCCGAAATGAGGTCCGGGATTGTATACCGCGCCGGCTGGGCGACGACCCGGAATCCGGCCGCGCGCGCCGTCCGCGCCGTGACGGGTCCGATGCAGGCGCACTTCACTTCCCGAGGCGTCCCGGCCATCTCCTGGAAGTTCCGTACCGTTTGCGAGCTCGCGAACGTCACGAGGTCCACTTTCGGGGGTCGCCGCGATCCTGGAGGCCGGAGAATCCGGTAGACGACGGGCTCGACCACTTCGGCGCCCCGGCGACGCGCCTCCCGCGCGAGATCCGGACTGTGAGGCTCCGACGCCGGGTGGAGGACTTGCCCCCGGAGCATCCGGCCCAGCGCCGCCGTCGTGAATCGCGCCGCCACCCACGCCGGGCGCACTCCGCGTGCTCGAAGGGCCGCGGCGGTGGCCGGACCGACCGCCCCCGTCGGAGGCAGGGCCCGGTTCTTTCCTGCGCGTCCGAAGAAAGCCTCGACAGCGTTGACGCTGGTGAAGACGAGCGCGTCGTAACGGTCCAGTCGCGCGATCTCGCGATCCACCTTGGACCACGATCGCGGGGCCCGGATCTCGATCGCAGGATGAACCCGGACGCGGGCGCCCAGTCGGCGAAGCGGACCGGCAAGCTGCCCGGCCTGCGCGCGCGGCCGAGTCACCAGGATCCGTAGACCTTCAAGCGGTCGCATGGCGGCGCCACTATAGCGGAATGGGAAGGAGCCTTGGATAATCGCCGCATGGCCGGCAATTTGGCGTGTGGGATCCTCCTGGGCGGCGCGGGAACCCGGCTCGGAGGCCGGGAGAAAGCGCTCATCGAAGTCGCCGGACGACCCTTGCTCACGCACCTTCTCGACCGGCTCCGTCCCCGCTTCGACGAGATCGTCCTGTCGACGAACCGGCCCGAGCTGTATGCATGGACCGGCCTCCGCTGCGCCACGGACCTCCTCACCATCAGGAGCCCGCTCGCGGGCCTGCACGGAATTCTCTCGGTGATCCACGCGAAGCGCGCCTTCGTGATCGGATGCGATATGCCGGGCGCGAGCCTGTCGCTCGCCGACCGACTCGCTCGGGAGGATGCTGACGCGGCCCTTCCCGTCTCACCGGCGGGCGACGAGCCGCTCCATGCGGTCTACTCGACCGAGTGCCTCCCGGCCATCGACCGCGCCGCGCGCGAAGGACGCTGGAAAATGACGGACTTCCTCGGGTGGGTCCGAGCGGTTCGCGTTCCCGCCGATCCGGCGGAGTGGACGGAGGGGCCGCTCTCACCTTTCTTCAATCTGAACACGCCGGAAGAACTGCATTTCTTCGAACGCTCGCTGATGACGCCGTGAGTGGAGCTCCCCGTATCCTGCTCCCCGTTCCCCGTTTGGCTTCGAGCTTGCAGCTTCTGAAGCGGGGAACGGGATACTGGGAACTTGAAGCTCTTCAGAGCCGCTGCTAGACTCGGCCACGAACTGGAGAGCACTCGCGTGGCCCAGGCGCCCACCCTGAAAAAGCTGTACGGCCCGATCCAAGGGGACATCGACCGGGTGGAGACCCTCCTTCGGGACGAATTGCGCTCGGACAACCCATTCCTCGCCTCCCTCGTCGCCCACTCGCAGAAATTCGGCGGAAAGCGGATGCGCTCCGCGATGCTGCTCTACTCCGCGCGGCTCTGCGGCGGGGTGAGCGACGCCCACGTCGCCCTCGCCGGGGTCGTGGAGCTGCTCCACAGCGCCACGCTCGTCCACGACGACGTCCTCGACGAATCGCACCTCCGGCGCCAGGTCGACACGCTGAACGAGCGCTGGGGGAACGAGACGAGCATCCTCTTCGGCGACTACCTCTTCGCCAAGGCCTTCATCCTCTGCTCGCGGCTGAACAACCACGAGGCGAACCGGATTCTCGGAAGAACCGCCCAGGACATGTGCGAGGGGGAGCTCTCGCAGATCGCCACCAAGTTCGACCTGTCGATCGATGAGAGTCGTTACCTGCGTATCATCGAATTGAAAACCGGGCGCCTCTTCTCGACCGCGTGCCGGCTGGGCAGTCTCGGCTGGGAGGCCGACCGGAAGCAGATCGACGCGCTCACCGCGTACGGCCTCAATTTCGGCATCGCCTTCCAGATCGTCGACGACGTGCTCGACCTCGCCGGCGAAGAGGCCGAGGTCGGAAAATCGCTGGGAACGGATCTTTCGAAGGGAAAGCTGACCCTTCCGGTGATCCGGCTTCTCCGGAGCCTGCCCGACGCCCGGCGACGGGACCTCCAGGACCTGATCGCGTCGCCCGACGGCCTCCCCGAGAAGCGGGACACGGTCCTCGGCCTGGTCCGTGAGCGCGGGATCCTCGACGGATGCCTCGACCGGGCGCGGGAATACCTCTCGGCGGCGCAGGAATCGCTGGAGGCGTTCGGCGACACCCCCGAGTCCGCCTCCCTCCGCGAGCTCGCCGGCTTCGCCCTCCAGCGGCGGGCCTGAGCAGACCGCAATTAATATTTTCCTACCCTGCGGTCTGCTCACCCCGAGCAAAGCGGAGTGAAGTCGAGAGGTTATCCTTCGACTCGCCTCTGGCTCGCCCAGGGTAAGCAGGCGCGCGAAGCTTTCTGTATCGGAAAGAACTTCTTGGCGCCTGCTTAATACACCGAAAACGCGGTGGCTCTTGAGAAGTTGCCGCAGGTATGCACGATCGTGCCCGCCGGGTCGACCTCGATGATCTCCCCCTTGCGGTTGAGGATCAGCGTGTTCCCGTCGTCCATCCGGACCGCCATGCGGGGTTGAGGAATTTCCATTTTCCACACGATC
>DATHFI010000348.1:0-3106 GCA_035490275.1 Planctomycetota bacterium | reverse complement strand
TCCGGTTCGCCAGCGCCAGCGACTCCGCGAAATCGCGCGTGGTCACGAGCTTGTGGAGGTGGTGGCCGTTCACGACCTCCCAGCCGGGCACCTGCGCCGCGAGGGGCGCGATCTCCTCCGGCGACAGCGGGGGAACGCCGCCCTTGCACGGAAGGCATTTCATCTTTGCCAAGTTCATCGCGCGGCGATTATACAGCGGGTCTTGCGGGATGGCGTAATGCTTCCCGTTCCCCGACCCCCGGTCCCCGCTTCCGAAGCGGCCGGGTCGAAGCTTCCGGAACGGGGATCGGAAAACGGGGATCGGGAAGCGGGAATCGGGAAGCCAATATATCTTGCCTCCCTACCTACTGATAGGTAGGTTGTCCGCCATGACCGGCCCGGTGACGCAGTCGCGCCTCCTGGACGTCGCCCAGGAGCTCGTGCAGACGCGCGGCTACAACGCCTTCAGCTTCCGCGACCTCGCCGACCGCACGGGGCTGCGCGCCCCGAGCGTCCACCACCATTTCCCCTCGAAGGCGGACCTGGGCCGGCGGCTCATGGAGCGCTACCGGATCCGGTTCGGGGAGCTGCTGGACGGGATCGGCCGGCGCGTCCGCGACCCGCGGCGGCGGCTCCTCCGGTTCGTGGATCTCTTCCGGGACACCTTCCGCGAGGGGAACCGGCTCTGCCTCTGCGGGATGCTCGCGACGGAATACGCGACGCTTCCGAAGCCGGTGCGGACGGAGGTGAACCGGTTCTACCGGGAGACCGAAGCCTGGCTGGAGAAAGTGTTCGCGGACGGACGGCGGGCGGGCTCATTGAGATTCGCGGGCTCCTCGGCCCCGGCGGCGAGGACCTTTTTCGGGGCCCTCGAGGGGGCGATGATCGCGGCGCGCGCGTTCAAGGACGAGAAACGATTGACGGCGGCGGGGAACTGGCTGATCCAGGCTCTAGGTAGGGGAAAGATCGCATGAAAATCCTGGTTGCGTTGACGGCGGCCATCGTGGCGGCGGGGTGCGCCTCGAGCGCGAAGACGATGGGGGCGCCGAAACCCGCGGCGCCGCCGGCGGAAGGCGAGATGTCCTTCGAGTTCAAGGGGTCGCGCATCATCGGGTGCTGCTGTCCGACGCCCTGCCCGTGCCGGCTGAACAAGAAGCCGTACCACTGCCACGGGTGCGACCACACGGACGCGGTGCGCATCGATTCCGGGCGCCTGGGGAAGGTGCGGATGGACGGATTCACGTACGTGTTCATCGGCCGCGGCTTCGGCGAGGACACGTCGAAGAACTGGGTCTACTGCTACGTCACCGACAAGGCGACGGACGAGCAGATGACGGCGTTCCAGGCGATGCTCGGCGACATGGTGAAGTCGATGGGCGCGAAAGCTCCGCATCTCGCGGGGAAATTCGTCGGGATGCGCAAGGTCCCGATCACCTACACCGTCTCGGCCGACAAGACCGAGTACGGCGTCACGATCCCGGGCATCCTCGAATTCAAGACGCGGGCGATCTTCAACCCGGGCCACAAGACTCCCGTGGTGAGCACGGGCATCATGGACGCGTTCGGCGATCGCTTCGTCCACTCCGACTGCCTGGTGCACAAGTACAAGGACGCCGAGATCAACTACGAATGGGACCTCACGGGCCGGCAGTCCAACCAGGCCGAGTTCGTCCTCAACGACGCGATCATGGCGAAGGGCGGCATCGGCTGGGGATGCTGGACGTCGCACGTGGACTTCGGCGACACGGGACTCTACGCGGAGCAGTGGAAAGACAAGGACGAGAAATAAAGCTCCCAGCCTCCGGATCCCAGCTCCCAGGTTCTGAAGCTTCGAGTTTCGAGCCGGCCTAGGCGAGATGGCCCGGGTCGCGCGCACCCCGGGCGAGGCGGAGCAGCACCAGGGTGAGCAGGCCGGCGAGGATGGCGAAGCCCGCCGCGGCCACCATGGGTGACGCCCGGCCCGCGCCCGCGTACAGGTAGCCGCTCAGCACCACGCCCCACGACGCCAGGAGCCCCTGCGCGGTGCTCACGATTCCCACGTACAGCCCGCGCCGCCCCGGCGGCCCGATCGAAGAGATGAACTTGGCGTTCGCGATGAAGAACATCTCGATCGGGAAGAAGACGAGGGAGAAGAGCGCGCGGTCCAGCCCGGGGGTCGAGCCCGGGATGCCGAAGGGGAGGAGGACGAGCGCCGTGCCCATCGCCGAGACCGCCATGACGCGGGCGGCGCCCCACGCGTCGGCCAGCCAGCCCCCGAGGATCGCCGCCGCGATCGCCGCCGCCCCGCCCATGAAGTTCACGTACCCCACCGTCGCCTCGTTGCCGCGCGTCACGTCCTTCAAGTAGAGCGCGACCGAGGGCCCGTCGATCGTCAGGTACGACGCGGTCCAGAACAGGACCGTGATCGCGAGGGGGAGCGCGAGGCGGCGCGTGTCGAACTTGAACGGGGTCCGCTCGGCGCGCCTTCGATCGGTTTCCCGAAGGAACGTGATCCGCGCCACCCCGACGAGCAGGTAGGTGGCCGAAGTGACGAGGGCGAGGAGGCGCCACGTCGCCGCGAGCGATCCCGACCATTCGAAGACCTTCGCTTCGATCAGCGGGCCGAGGGTGATTCCCGCCATCGCGCAGGATTCGACGGTCGCAATCGCGATTCCGCGCCGCGCGACGGGGACCGATTCCGCCTGGATCGCCAGGAGCGAGGAGTGCTGGAAGCTCCCGAAGACCCACGCGAGTCCGATGGCCGCGGTGACAAGACCCGGGGTGGGGGCGAAGGCGACGCCGATGAACGAGATCCCCATCGTGACCGTGCTGAAGATGATCACGGACTTCCGGCCGATCCGGTCGGAGATCCATCCTCCCGCGGCGGCGGGCACCCGCCCCGCGAACATCAGGATGAGGAAGAGCCACGAGATTTCGCGGTCGGAGGCGCCCAGCGAGCGCAGGTACGGCGAGGCGACGCGCCACCACGAGAAGACGCAGGTGAGCGTGCAGAAGATCGTGGCCGCGAGCGTCCAGATGTTGATCCAGAGGTGCGGGTCGGGCCTCGTGGGCGGGGCGTCGAGCGGGACGGAGATGGCGGTCGGTTCGGGCGTGCTTGATCCGGCAGACACTTCGGGCCCCCCTCGTC
>DATHFI010000347.1:0-2112 GCA_035490275.1 Planctomycetota bacterium | reverse complement strand
AGGGCGGGGACAATGTTGGAGGGCTCGCCGACGAGGCGGTCGAAGGCGCCGGCGCGGAGGGCGGGATTGTCGGAGAGGAGGAACCCGATTTCGTGGCGCGGGTCGAGTCCGCGGGAGGGAGCGCACGCAGCGGCCCAGAGTATGGCCGCGAGCACCCCTACACGTTTCATGGGGGGGCGATTGTCGCTCCGCGCGCCCTGGCGATTCAAGTAGAGATCATTCCGCGAGCGCGGCGACCGCCTGCCCGGCGGCCGCTCCGGGGTTTCCGCCGGCGGGCCGCGGGAAGGCGGACTGGATGGGGAGCGACGCGGCGTGAGAGACAAGCTGGACCGCCGCGAACGTGAGGGCCGGAACGAGAAGGTACATGAGCGTGACGGTCACGAAGAGGTTGGGAGTTTCACCGAGCCGGAGCGAGTGAGCCGCCTGCGCTCCCAGGTCGGACGCCGCGTCCGCCAGCGCTAGGGCTCCCGGGCGGCGCTCCGTGAAGGCGGTCAGGAGCGACCATCCGAACGGCCAGAGTTTGACCGAGAAATATAGTTTGCAGAACTGAAGAAGCGCGGTCCACTTGCCCGGGAGCAGGCCGTAAAGCGCCGCGATGGGAAAGAGCGCCATGAGGATCATGATGGACAGACCGTACAAATGAGGGGCATGGGTCGTAATGAGATAGTGGCGTTGGCGTGACTCGGTCGCCTCGCTCAGCCACTGCGTGGTCTCGGCGTAAATCCCCGTGACGAGTTCGGTCAGGACCATGCCGGGGAACGTCGCGATGTCCCAGAGCGTGTTGACCTCGCGGCCGCCGTCGAAGGGATACCGCAAAGTTCGACGGTCAAGGTCGAACCACCGAAAAGTGCCCACGCTCCGGCGCGCGGCTTCGAACTCCCCCTCTTGCGCGTCCGGCCGGAGCCACGCGTTCCGGGCGACCTTGTCGATGTAAAGCGCGCGCAGGTCTCCCGCCTCCGATCCCGAATACGCCGAGAGCGCGGCCAGCGTTTCGCGGTGAGTCCCGTGGCTCTCAACCTCTCGACGCAGAGCCGTCGCGAGATCCCGACGGGTTGATTCGCAACCCTGGCCTGCGGCGTCAACCAAGGCGTCATAAGGAAGGCCGGTATTCTCCGCGGTGGGATTCCGCCTCGCCGCGTCCGAAGGCGGAGGTCCGACTCGGGCAACGGCTGGACCGGTGCACTCCTCGAAGAAGGCGCGCAATCGCGCTGAAAGGTCCGGATCCTGGACTTTCGCGACCCGGGCGAGGAGCGCGAGCCGCTCCCACTCGAAGGGTCGCGTCAGGAAGTCGCGGTTGACGCCCTCGATGGCGCGTCGGACGACCGCATCCGCCGCCCCGTCAATGAGCGAGAGACCTCGGGGCGCGCGAAGGTGCGGCAAGGCCGAGGGCTCCGAAGATCGAGGCGAGGCGAGCCACGCGACGACGATCATTCCCAGCAGGTGGAAGGTGAGAGGCCGGACGGCTCCGTCCTCGGCCACCCGGAAGATCCGGTACGCGACGCCGGCGAGAGCGAAGAGGAGCGGCACCGCGAGGCCCGAGAGGGCGTTGTGGAAGGAGGCCGCGGCCTGGAAGCCCGCGAACTCGTACGCCGTGTCGAGGAGATCGGGAGCTTCACCCATTCGGGCCCTCCGCCCCGTGGGGCATTCGCAACGCCAGTTCCTGCAGCGCCGCGCGCGCCGGATCGGGCGCCCCCCGCTCGCGGTGGCGCGCCGTCCGTTCCGCGAGAAGAGCGTTGTCCTTGGGGTCGCTGGAAGCGATCCACAATCCCATCGGATCCAGGTGAAGTCGCGCGACCCCCCGAGTCCTCCCGGCGAGAATGAGCATTTCGCTGAACCTTCCTTTCAGCGTCGTGAGCGATCCGAGCAGCTCCTTCTCTTCCGGGGTGAGATCGAGAAGCCGCTCCATGACCTGGACCGTCTCGCTTGTCTGTCGCAGGAATACCCGATTCGGGGCGTTCGCCCGGATGGCCTCGCCGGTCCGCCCCTCGAAGTCGGTCACCTGCTGGGTGATCATGATCGCCGCGGCGTTGATCGAACGCTGGATCGGCGGCGACCGCGAAGCCGCGCGCCAGATTTTTGACAAGTACTATCGGCGAGCCTGGAAATTCGGGC
>DATHFI010000346.1:0-3517 GCA_035490275.1 Planctomycetota bacterium | reverse complement strand
TGAAGGCCCAATTCCTTCCGGATGACGTCGAGGTACCAGGCGTCCCAGCTCTCGACCATGATGACGACGACGTTGGGCTTCGGACCCGCGCGACCGGGCCGTCCCCTCAGGAGCGGGAACTCCGGGTCGGCCGCGATTTCTCCCGGCGTAAAGAGCAGCTCCTGCGTCGTGCGGACGGCCTCGGGAAGCGGATAGAAATCGACCTTCAGCGGCTTCGAGTAGTCGAGCGAATGGAAGATCGAGAACGGGCCGTTGAGCGCGAGGTAGGCCGCGGGCGCCGACGAATCGGCGAACGCGTCGATGATCTTCAGCCGCTTCCCGTGGACCGTCCCCCGCTGGGCGTAGAAGAGGACGGGGGCCGCCACCAGCACGACGGCGATGCGCCACCGGAGGTGCGCCACCGGGCCCGGCCGGTGGCGGAGGAGGCGTTTCCAGAGCCAGGCGAACCCCGTGGCGGCCGCGAGGAATCCGAGAACGGGCCAGAGGTAGTCCTTGAGGGCCGAAAACGCCACCTGGTCGACGATCTCGCGCACGTACGTCACCTCGGGCCCGACGTGGCGGTGGACGTAGCCGAAATAAATGACATCGCCCGCCAGGCCGAGGATGAAGACCATCAGCACCGCGAAGCAGAGCCAGCCCCAGATCCCCTGCCAGAGTCGGCCGCGCGCCCACTCGAACGGCAGGATCATGAAGAGGAGCGGCAGGCCCAGGATCATGATGACGATGGAGGCGTCGAAATGGAGCCCGCGCGCGAAGGACCACGCGACCTGCGAGACGGAAAGAGTCGAGAAATCCGGGCGATTGACGATCAGGAGGGCGACGCGGGCGAGGGTGAAAACCACGAGGTTGATGGCGAGGATCAACAGCGGTCGCGAATAGAAACCGAAGAACGTGGATGCGGTTTCCGGCTCCGCCGGGAGTGCCGGCACCGATTCAAGCGCGGCGGCCGGATCGGGCCCCGGACTCTCGGGCGGCGGGATCACATCGGGGTCGGGCCCGGGGTCCAGGGGTTCGCTCACGGTTTTCCCAGCTCCTCCAGCGCTCCCTTCACGTACTGGCGCACCATCTCCTTGCGCCACGTCATGGCGAAGTCGGTGTTGTCGAGCGGCTTCGCGGGCCGGAACGCCGCCTCCGCGGCCGCGGAGATCGATTCGCCGGTGAGAGGCTTTCCCACGATCGCCCGCTGAGCCTCCACGGCCTCGAGGGGATGCGAACCCACCGCGCCCAGGATAATCTTCGCGTCCTTCACGACCGGGCCGTCGAACCAGAGGCACGCGCCGACGGAAAGGACGGGGAAATCAAAGGACCCCCGCCGCCGGAGTTTCCAGTACGTCGCCCGGTACCCGTTCACCGCGGGCAAGTGGATCTCCGCGAGCAGCTCGTCGGGCCGCTTCCTCAAGTAGTTGATCCCGTCGTCCACGTACAGGTCGGCGACCGGGATCACCCGCTCCCCGGCGGACGAGACCAGCTTCGCCTTCGCGCCGATCGCCACGAGAAGCGGCACCGAGTCGCTCGACTGGACGGCCCAGCAACGGGAGCTCGACGGCGCCACCCAGCAGACGGTGCCGTCCTTCTTCATGCAGAAGTTGACGCCCTTGCGCCACTCGTAATTCTGGTTGTAGTAGTTGCACCGCGTGTCGAGGAGGACGTTCCCGCCGATCGTCCCCATGTTCCGCAGCGGCGGCGTCGAGATGAGCGCCACGGCGCGGGCGAGCGCGGGATGGGCGGCCCGGATCTTGCGGTCGCGCTCGACGTCGGTCAGCGTCATCCCGGCGCCGAGGACGATCCCGGACTCCGGCGTCCCCCGCTTCCTCCGAAGCTCGCGGATCCGCGACAAGCCGATCACGACCGGCGGCGTGAATTGACGCCGCTTCATGCCGGGGTAGAGATCGGTCCCTCCCGCGACGAACATCGCCGTCGGGCCCGCGTCCGCGATCATCCTGACCGCTTCCTTGACAGATTTTGGCTGCAGGTAGCGGAATCGAGGCAAGCGCATCATTGGGTCACCTTGGACGCATCAAGCATCCGGCATCAGGTATCAGGGGTTTCTCAAACGCGCCACTCTCGAGCCCTTGATGCCTGATGCGTGCTGCTTGATGCGATTTCATTTCCCCGCCTTCGCCGGCTCCCCCGAGATCGCCTTCCCCGTCCCGCCCTCGGCCGGTGTCGGCACGCGGATCGGCTCGGGATAGGCGACCGCCGGCACGCGGGTCGGGCCGAATCGGGGATCGAGTCCCTTCGCTTTCGCTCGGAGCGCCTTGAAGACTTTCTCCGGGGTGACGGGCACTTCGTCGATCCGGACCCCGACCGCGTCGAACACGGCGTTGGCCACCGCAGGCGGCACCGGAAGGAGCGGACCCTGCCCCACCTCCTTGGCGCCGAAGGGACCGTTCGGATCGGGATCCTCGATGAGGTAGGTCTCGACGTCGCACATCTCGAGCGTCGTCGGGCTCTTGTATTCGAGAAGCGACGGGAACTTGTGGACGACGTTTCGATTCCCGCGGTACGCCATCTCCTCCATGAGCGCCTCGCCGAGCCCCATGTAGACGCTCCCCTCGACCTGCCCCATCACGAGCGTCGGATTGATCGACCGACCCACGTCGTGGGCGATCCATATCTTGGGGACGCGGAGGATGCCGGTGGCGGCGTCGACCTCCACCTCGGCGACGGCGGCGGAGTAGCTGTAGGCGGGCGAAGGCCCGACGCCCGCGCCGCGATACTTCCCCGCCGACGCGGGCGGCGTGTACGAGCCCACGGTTCCGATCGTTCCGAATCTCGACTCGGCGAGCACGACCGCCTCCGCGAAGGAGACGCCCTTCGCGGAGTCCTCGACGTCGAAGACGCGCCGGTCGGCGAATCCGAGTCGCGCCGCCGGCACCCCGAGCTTCTCGGCCACGGCCTTTGCGAGCATCTCCTTGGCGCGCTCCGCCGCCTGGATCGCCGCGTGGCCCATCATGAGCGTGACGCGGCTCGAATAGCTCCCGAGATCCACGGGCGTGAGGTCCGTGTCCGCGACGCAGATCCGGATGTCGTACGTGTCGATGCCCAGCACCTCGGCGACGACCATCGGAAGGACCGTGTCGCTGCCCTGGCCGATTTCGGTCTCGCCGCAGAAGACGGCGACGCCGCCCTGCCGGTCGAGCTTGAGCTGCACGCCGGTGTGCGGCATGTTGTTCCAGTAGATCGGAAGGCCCGCGCCGCAGATGTAGGAACTGCAGGCGAGCCCGAGTCCTCGCCCCGGCCCCAGCTTGCCGCGCCGCTTCTTCCACCCGGAGCCCTCGACGACCCGGCGGATGCACTCGCCGAGCCCCATGCTTCCCACCCTCAGGTAGTTCGCCGTGAGCGAGTTCGCAGGCTGAAGGGTCTTCAGGCGCAGGTCGGCGGGATCGATCCCGAGGTCGGTGGCGATCTTGTCCACCTGGACCTCGAGCGCGAATCTCGGCTGGGGCGTGCCGTGTCCGCGCTTGGGCCCGCACGGCGCCTTGTTCGTGAAACACCGGACGCCGTCGAACTTGTA
>DATHFI010000345.1:0-2719 GCA_035490275.1 Planctomycetota bacterium | reverse complement strand
GGGGCGGGGCGGGGGGGAAGGGCCAGGAGCTTCCCGTCGAGGAACGACTGGATGTCGCGGGCGGCCGCTTCCGCGTTGGGATGGCGCTCCTCGGGGTGCTTCGCGAGCATCTTGAGGACGATGTCGTTCAGGGCCTGCGGGATCCGTGGGTTCAGGTTGATCGGCGAGACCGGGTTTTCCTGGATGTGCATGTTCAGCACCGCCAGCGGATCGGCGCCGCTGAAGGGGACCCGTCCCGTGAGGAGCGCGTAGAACATCACGCCCGTGCTGTAGAGATCGGACCTCGGCTCGGCCGCCTTCCCTCGCGCCTGCTCCGGCGAGATGTACAGGGGCGTTCCGAGCACCGAGCCGGTCCCCGTCACGCGGTCGCGCGGGTCGAGTCCGACGGCGAGCCCGAAGTCGAGGATCTTGGGCTCGTTCTCCTTCGTCACGATGATGTTGCCGGGCTTGATGTCGCGGTGGACGACGCCCGCCGCGTGCGCGTTCTGGAGCCCGCGCAGGACGCCGACCATGAGCGAGGCCGCCTCGCGCGGCGGCAGCGGGCCGACGACGTCGAGGATCCTCTGGAGCGGCCGGCCCTCGACGTATTGCATGACGATGAAGTAGCGTCCGCCCTCGTGCCCGATGTCGTAGATCGTCACGATGTTCCCGTGCTCCAGCTTGCCCGCCGTGACGGCCTCGCGGCGGAATCGGGAGATGTACTCGGCGTTGCTCGAGAGGTGCTCGGAGAGGATCTTGACCGCCACGATGCGCGCCATGCCGGTCTGGAAGCCGCGGTACACCGTGCCCATTCCCCCCGAGCCGAGCATCTCGTCGAGGCGGATGCCGGCGATCGTGGAACCAATGAGAGGATCAGGCTCAGTCATGGCGCAGACTTCAGACCTCGGACAGCTCTGTTGAAAACCTTTTCCTTCACCACCAAGCCACCCAGACACCAAGCGGACGCCGATCGGTTAAGCGCCCGCCGGAAGGGACGGCCGGGAGAGCCGCGGAGAGAAGCCGCCTTCTCTCCGCGGCTCTTCCCACCGTCCCAGGCCCCTCCGGGGCCAGTTCGTGGCCCGAAGGGCCACGAACGCCGGCGGGCGCATTCCAAGGATCCCTCTTCTTTGTGGCTCGGTGTCTTCGTGGTCAGGAGACGGTTTCAACAGAGATACCTCGGACCTCAGACTTCAGTACGGATCAAACCACACAGTTGTCAGCCGGGTAGAACAACACTGATTACTTTCTGAAGTCCGAAGTCTGATGTCTGACTGCTACCTGAACACCAGATAGGCCAATACCGCCGCCGCTCCGACGATCGCTCCCACGAGGCCCCACCGGATTCGACGCCGCGGGCGCCGGACGACAAGCGACGCGGGCTGATCGCGCCGCGCGTGCACCGGCTCGCCCTTGAGCCACCGCCGCAGATCCTCCGCGAGCGCCTTCATGTCCGGGTACCGCTCGCCGGGATTGGCGCGGAGGCACTTGAGGCAGATCGCCTCGAGGTCGGCCGGCGCCGCGGGATTGATCGCGCTGGGGACGCGGGGCAGGCCGGCGCTCGATTCCGAGCTCACCTCGTTCGGCGTACGGCTCGTCAGCGCCTTGAAGAGGAGCACGCCGAGGGAAAAGATGTCGCCGGAGGGGGAGCCCGGCCCGGCCCCCTGCTCGGGCGACCGGTAGTCCACGTCGGAAATCACCTCGCCGGTCTGCGGGAGGCCCTCGATCGCCCCGAGCCCGAAGTCGGCGATGTGGGGATTCCCGGACTCGTCGAGCAGGATGTTCGTCGGCTTCAGGTTGCCGTGGGGGATGCCGCGGGCGTGCGTGTCGGCCAGCGTGCGCGCGACTTTCTCCAGGACGAGGACCTGCGAGTCGAGCTCGAGGGCGAGCTTCGAGATCATCAGGGCGAGCGTCGTGCCGGTGATGAAGGCCATCGAGAGATAGGGGAGGCCCTCGACGACGCCGCTCTCGTGGACCTCGATGACGGAGGGATGCTTGAGCCGGAGGACCGGCTGCATGGCGCGGGCGAGCCGCTCCCGGGGCACGCCCTCGGGCAGGCGGAAGAGTTTCAGGGCGCGGACCTTCGAGACGCGCTGGTCTTTCACGAGGAGGACCACGCCGTGCGTGCCGCGCCCGATCTCCGACATGAACGTGAAGGGTCCGAGCGACTCGGCGCCCCGCCCGCTGAGCCGCTTGGGCGGCCGCTCCTGCTCCTCCCGGAGAAGCCACGCCGAGCTTTCCACGGGGGGGTTCCCCTGCAGGGGGAGGAGCAGCACCTTGAAGCAGCTCCGGCAGAGCACCCGGTTGGTCTCGCTCTTCCCCTCGACGAGGTAGTTCGCGCCGCACCCGGTGCAGTGGACGTAGTACTTGTCCTGCCGGCGGAGGATCTCCAGGAACTGGAAGTGGTTGATCCTCCCGGCGCCGAGGAGAATCTGGCCGAGCGCCCGCCGGGTGCCGCTCCGCGCGGACTCGAGCTGCGTGTGGAGCGCGTCGCGGATGTGCTCGGGGGAGCAGAATCCGCCCGCGGCCGCGAGCTGGCCGAAGAGCTGGCCCGTCTCCCTGCGCGTGCGGCGGTCGGCGAGATTGACCCGCTGGATGTCGAGGATGACTTCGACCTGGAGCTGGGTCAGGAAGCCCTTGTCCATGAGGACGCGCCCGACCCGGGGCTGGGGCTTGGTCGTCCGCATGACCTGGAGGCATTCTTCGAGCTGGGCGGGGGTGATGTACCTCTCCTGGACGGCGA
>DATHFI010000344.1:0-4123 GCA_035490275.1 Planctomycetota bacterium | reverse complement strand
CCCAGCTCTTGTCCCCGGTGTTCGTCCGGATGAGCTCGGTGATGAAATCCTCGGTGATCTCCGACTTGGGCTCCTCCTCCACGGTGAAGGAGGCGCCCGCGAGGGCCGCGCCGGCGCCGCCGGGCGTCGTCAGCTCGACGCGCGGGCCGGCGAAGTCGCGGATCCGGAAAAGCAGGTCGCGGACGTCGTACACGCGGGTCACCGTCATGCCCCCGAGCCTGGCCTTCGTCGTGATCAGCAGCACTCCATCCCGGAAGACACACCCCAGGTCCCGCGGGTTCAGCACGAGTTTGAGCGCGGTCTTCAGGGAGACGTCCTTCAGCTTGATGTTCACCCGGGCCTGCTCCTGCCCCTCTTTCGCGACCTCGGCGTCGAGGTGGAAGTTGAGCCCGCTGTATTCCTGGAAGTAGGAGATCACGTCCTCGAGCTTGGCGTTCTGGAAGTCGAGCGTGATTTTCATCGAGGCGAGGCGGTCCTTGATCTTGCGGAGCTCCGAGGAAGCTCCGGAGTCCTCCTGGGCGGAGGCGGACCCGCTGATCGCCAGGATTCCGGCGATCGCGCCGACGGCCGCGAACCTCATCTTTCCCTCCCGTGGCATCATATCCTATCCGTCCGTCCTATTTGTACTGGCGGAGAAGGTCGAGCAGGCGCCGGACCTCCTCGTGGATCGCCTTCGATTGCGACACAACCAGCAAGCCCGTCTTAGTCAGGTCGATGGAAGTGATGGTGCTGTCGTCCCAGCTCCGATCGCCCGTGGTCGTCTTGATGAGGTCCATCAGGAAATCTTCGCGGATGATTTGCACGGGCTCGTCTACCGGAAGTTCCCAGAGAGTTCCCGACTTCTTCTGATCCAGATCGATCTTCGGGCCGGGGAAATCCTCGAGCTTGAAGAGAAGGTCCCGCACGTCGTAGACGCGCGTCACCGTGAAGCTCGCCATCTTGGATTTCGGAGCCACGAGGAGGATGCCGTCCCGGTAGACGCAGGCGAGGTCCCGGGGATTGAGGACGAGCTTCAGCGCCGTCTTGAGCGTGACGTCGCGCACCTTGAGAGTCACCCGGGCCGGTTCCTGGCCCTCTTTGGCGACGCCGGCATCGAGGTGGAAGTTGAGGCCGCTGTACTCCTGGAAATAGCTGATCACCTCTTCCAGCTTCGCGTCCCGGAAGTCGAGGGTGATCCTCATCGAGGCGAGCCGGTCCCGCACCTTTCCGAGTTCCTGGGAGCGGACCGGATCCTCCTGCGCGGCGGCGACTCCGCAGAGCGCGATCCATCCGACCAGAGCCATGATCCTGGGGAGCTTCATCGTGGCCTCCGTAGTTTCCTGTTCCGGAGATTTGGATGACGTGGGAAGCCCGCGGTAAAACCGATTCGATCTACGGCTTGAAGCGCCTGTCTGGAAAGAGCAAATCAACCACCAAGCCACGAAGACACCAAGTCGTCCACTTGGTGCAGGCCGCCGAAGGTCGTGGCCCTTCGGGCCACGACCCGGCCCCGCCGGGCCGGAGGGACGGAGGTGAGGGCCGCGGAAGAAGGCGGCTTCTCCCGCGGCCCTCCCGATCGTCCCCTTCTGCGGCCAACGCTTGGTGACTTGGTGTCCTGGTGGTTGGTATTCGGCGGATCCGAGGGAGGTTTGAAGCGGCCGGCTAACTCGCGGCGACGGTGATGCGCAGGAGCACGCCCAGCAGGTCGCCCGGCGCGCCGAGGACGGTTCCGGTGGCCGAGATTTTCCGCGGCCCCCGCTCCGAAGTGCGGTTCGCGGAAGTCCGGGTCGCCAGGAGCTGGCGCAGGAAGACCGGGAGGTAAGGATCGAGCGAGGACCAGTCGATGGCCTCGATTTCCCTGAGGCGGAGTTCCGGGAGTTTTCCCCCGAACGCCCGGTCGGCCGCGCGGTTGTGGAGGAGCAGCTTGCCCTCGCGGCTGAAGACGAACAGGAGCTCGGGGCCGTCGCCCATGGCCTGGGTCGCGAGCTCCGCGGCCTCCTCGAGCGACCGCGCCCGCCCCCGGGCCTCCTCGAGATCCTCGGCGGCCTTGTCGAGCTTCGCGGCGATGTCCTCGACCGTGTGATCGCGCTGTTCGAGGAGCTTGAGGACCTTGGTGACGTGGGTCTGGTCGCGCGAGAAGACGGACTGGCCGCGGGTCTCGACCTGCCGCGATTCGAGGTCGAAGACGCGCTGGCGGAGGCGGCGGTTCTCCTCCACGATCTCGTGGAGCCGTTCCTCATCCATGGCGGGGACTCCCCGGGCCGGCGTACCAGGTCACCGTCGTCCCTCCGTACTTGCGCTGATCGGCGAGGCTCCCGCCCGCCCACGTTTCCGGCCGCGCCTGCATCGACCGGTGTTCCACGACGGCATCTCCCCATCCCTTCAGTCCCGCGACGGCCTTTTCGAGGCGCGCCGAGCTCGCGGGATCGTCGTACAGCGCGTACGGCGGGTCGACGAAGATCACGTCGAACCGCCGGGCCAGGGGCGCCGCCAGCGTCGGGGCCTCCAGCGCGTCCCCGAGGAGGACTTCCGCCCGATCCGCGAACCGCAGCTTCGCCAGGTTCCGGCGCACGGCCTCGACGCACCGCGGGTCCATGTCGATGAACACCGCGTGCTCCGCCCCGCGGCTCAGGGCCTCGATCCCCATCGTCCCGATTCCGGCGAAGAGGTCGAGAACCGTGGCCCCCTCGAGGCGCGGGCGAAGCACTTCGAATACGGAGGTCCGGAGTCGCGCGAGGGCCGGCCGGATGTCCCGACCTGGGACAGTCAGGAGCCGGGCTCCCCGGGCGGCGCCTCCGGTCAGGACCGCGCCGCCCCGTTCCAGCCGCGCCATGGAGTATACCCGGATTCAGGGATGGGAGGTAGGCGACGGGGCGCGCTCCGCCGCCCGGCGCAGGGCGGGGATCGAGGCCACGCCGACCGCCATTCCGACGACGAACAGGGCGAAAAGGGTCAATACGACGGCCGCCAGGACGTTGAAGATCCGGCGGCCGAGAGATCGGGGAGTCGCTTCAGTCATCGGGCGGTTTCGTCCTCCAGGATGGCCTTCCGCCTCAGCAGGTGATGGTAGTGCTGGGCGAACCGGTGGGCCTCGTCACGAACATACATCAAAAGGCGCAGGGCGGGAGCGGATTTGTCGACCTTGACCTCGACGGCCCGCGTGCCGGTCCAGCGGTAGAGCGTCTCCTCCCGCTTGGCCAGGGAAAGCAGGCGGGGCCGCGCCTCCCCCAGCGCCTCCACCTCTTTCGCCGCGGATGAGAGCTGCCCTATCCCGCCGTCGATCAGGAAGACGTCGGGGAAGACCTGCTCCTCACGCGCGAGCCGAGTGAAGCGCCTCCGGGTGACCTCCCGCACGCTCGCGAAATCGTCGACGCCTTCCACCGTGCCGATGCGGAAGCGCCTGTAGCCCGCCTTGAAGGGCGCGCCGTCGACGAACGAGACGAGCGATCCCACGGTTTCGCCCCCTTGCAGGTGGGCGATGTCGATTCCCTCGATCGTGCGCACGGGCGCGCCGTCCAAGAGCGCCGAGAGCTGGGTGAGCCCTTCCTGGGGGTCCATCGGGGTGATGTCGCCCTCGACGTAGTCGAACTCGGGGCTGTGGCGCTCGAGGGCGTCGATCGCGCGGAGCTGGTCGCGCAGTCCGGCGGCGCGCTCGAATTCCTGGCGCTTCGACGCCTCCTTCATGCGGGCGGCAAGGTCTTCCTTCAGTTTCGACCGGTCGCCGCGCAGGAACTGGCGGAGGGACGCCACATCCGCGGCATAGTCCTCCTTGGAGATCCGGTCCGCGCACGGAGCGGTGCACCGGTTGATGCTGTGAAGGAGGCACGGCCGGAAGAACCGGCGTTTCGGGTCGTCGGCGCGCATCTCGATCTTGCAGGTCGCGAACTTGAAAATCTTCTGGAGCACCCTGACGGCGTCACGGAGCTCGGCGGCTCCGGTGAAGGGTCCCATGAGATCGGCCTTCACGTCGTCGGTCTCGCGGACGACCCAGACCTTGGGGAAATCGTCGAAGGCGGTAATGCCGAGCATCGTGAAGGACTTGTCGTCCTTGAGCTTCACGTTGTACTTGGGCTGGGCGTCCTTGATGAGGCGCGCCTCGGCGAGGAGGGCGTCGACTTCCGTGGCGGTCTGGAGGATGTCGAAG
>DATHFI010000343.1:0-3077 GCA_035490275.1 Planctomycetota bacterium | reverse complement strand
CGCCGCCCCGGAGACGGGCCACTAAATACCGATTTCGGATTGCGGATTGCGGATTCGGCGGAATCGAAAGCCTGCAATCCGCAATCGGAAATCTTTCCTGAGACGTGAGGTCAATGCCGAAGATGTCCACTGATCGGTCCGGTCTTCGCTGGCTTGCCGTCGTCACGGCGGGCGCGGCGCTCGCCCTCATTCTCGCGGGCGGCCTCGTCACGACCACCGGATCGGGCGATGCGATCCCGACCTGGCCCCTTTCCTGGGGACGCCTCCTGCCGCGCGACGCGGGGCCCGGCGTCTGGATCGAGCAGAATCACCGCTATCTCGCCGGCATCGTCGGCCTTCTCGTCGGCATCCTGATGATCTGGATTCGCAAGACCGAGGACCGTCCATGGGTCCGCGCATGGGCGCATGTCGCGTTCAGTGCGATCGTGGTCCAGGCGCTCCTCGGGGGCCTCAGGATTCTTTCACCGGGGCCCGCCAAGGCGATCGTCCACGCCGTCTTCGGACAGGTCGTCTTCGTCGCGGTCGTGGCGCTCTCGCTCTTCCTCAGGCCCTCGTGGCGCGACCCCGAGGAAGATCCCCAGGCGGCCGAGGCGCGGAAAATCGGCGTCATCACCACCGCCTTCGCGTTTCTCCAGCTCGTGGCGGGCGCCGTGACGCGCCACACGGGCGCGGGCATCGTGGTCCACCTCGTCGGCGCGGGGCTCGTCCTGCTCCACGCGACGCTCTTCGCCTCGCGCCTCATGACGACGAAATTGCGGGGCGGCGGGCACGTCCTCATGGGCCTGCTCGCGATCCAGGTGATCCTCGGACTCTCCGCGTGGTCGATCACAGGCTCGGCGGCGGTGCGGAGCGCCGAGCAGCCCTTGGGACGGATCCTGACCGTGACCTCGCACGTCGCCGTCGGCGCGCTTATCCTGGCGACCTGCCTGGCCCTCACGCTCCGCTGCTTCCGCGCCGCAAGACCGGCGGGTGCCGCCGCGTCGGGGATGGAGCCTCACCCCGCATGAATCAAGCCACGGGGACAATGGCCGTCGAGCAGGCCCGCATCGCGGACTATGTCGCGCTCACGAAGCCGCGGATCACGCTCATGGTGGTTCTGACGGCGCTCTTCGGGTTCTACCTTTCCACCCCGGGCCCGACGGACTTCGTGAAGCTGGCGAATCTCCTGATCGGGACCGCGCTTTCCTGCGCCGGCGCGGGCGTCCTCAACATGGCCATGGAGCGGCGCGCCGACGGCTTGATGCAGCGCACCCGCCGCCGGCCGATCCCGGCGGGACGCATCCCCGCGGCCACGGCCGTTTCGTTTGGCGGCATTCTCGCCACGGCGGGGGTCCTTCTCCTCGCGGCGAAGGTCAACGCCCTCACCGCCGGGCTCTCCGTCGCGACGATCCTCCTGTACCTGCTCGTTTATACGCCCTTGAAGTCGCGAACCTCGCTCTGCACGGTGGTCGGCGCGATTCCGGGCGCGCTCCCCCCGGTGATGGGGTGGACGGCCGCGACCGGGTCCCTTGCGCCCGGCGCGTGGGCGCTCTTCGGCGTCCTCTTCTTCTGGCAGCTCCCGCACTTTCTCGCGATCGCATGGCTTTATCGCGAGGATTATGCGCGGGCGGGCTACCCGATGTTGCCGGTGCTCGACCCGGAGGGCGGCAGCACGGCGCGGCAGGTCATCCTCCAGACGCTCGCCCTCGTGTTCATCAGCCTCGCGCCGGTGTCCCTGGGGCTCGCGGGCGGGGCCTATCTCGCGGGCGCGGCGTTTCTCGGCCTGGGCTTTCTCGCCTTCGGCGTGGCATTCGCGCAGATTCGCTCCCGCGAGCGGGCGCGGCGCCTGTTCTTCGCATCATTGGCGTACCTGCCGGGGCTGCTGGGTACGCTCGCACTGGCCAGGACCTAAAGCAGGAGCTTGGAATCATGGATCACGCGGCGGGCGCCCACGGGTCGGAGGACCATGTCGTCGCCTTCGAGCGGGCGCGGTTCGGGATGTGGCTCTTTCTCGCGTCGGAAATCATGTTCTTCGCGGGGTTCATCGGGGCCTACGTCGTGCTCCGCATGGCGAATCCCCAGCTCGCGGAAGCGGGCCAGCATGTCCTGAGCTGGCCGCTCGCCGCCGTCAACACCGCCGTGCTGATCATCTCGTCGCTGACCATGGTGCTTGCCGTCCACCACATCTCGAAGGGCAACCGCGGGAAGTGCGAGGACATGATTTTCCTGACGGCGCTCCTCGGCACGATCTTCCTCGTCATCAAGGGGTTCGAATACGCCGCGAAATTCGGCCACACGCCGCCCATCACGCCCAAGACGAGCACGTTCTGGAGCTCCTACTTCCTGATGACGGGCTTCCACGGCCTCCACGTACTCGGCGGCATCGTCGCGCTCGTCTTCCTGTTGTTCTACGTGAAGAACTATGGGCCGACGCGGTACACGAAGGTCGAGAACGTGGCGCTGTACTGGCACTTTGTTGATCTCGTGTGGATCTTCCTGTTCCCGATCGTGTATCTGTTGTAGTGGTGATGACGGATGACGGATTACCGATGACCGCCCCGAAAGTCATTCGTCATCGGTCCTCGGTCATCGGATAGGAGAGGTCGCCATGTCGGATCCAGTGAAGTCGACCCGGTTGTACTGGCTCGTGTTCGCCTCGCTGATCGTGCTCACCGTCCTCACGGTGGCGCAATCCCGCATGACAGGCCAGCTCGGACACACGCTAAACCGGATCCTCGGCCTCACGATCGCGGTCACCAAGGGCTCGCTCGTCGTCCTCTTCTTCATGCACCTGAAGTACGAGAAGAAGTACTTCTATCCCATCATCATCTTCCCCCTGATCCTCGTGCTGATCATCCTCTTCGCCAACATGCCCGACACCGCGTTCGGGGACCACACGACCCCCGGCGAGGAGATCCACGGCGAGCAGGAGGGCGGCGCCGCGCCCTCGCACTAGATTTAGGGCCGTCGCCATTGGCCCGGACTCCTCCTTCCGCTATCTTGAGCCTCGGACGCCTGTCAGGAATCGGACATGTACTGGATCCTGCTTTACGCCCAGTGAACGATGTGAAAGGAATCCCTCGCCGAGGGCAAAGATG
>DATHFI010000342.1:0-17111 GCA_035490275.1 Planctomycetota bacterium | reverse complement strand
GTTCATCGTGACCGCGAGCGGCTGGGCGCCCCCCATGCCGCCCAGCCCCGCAGTCAGCAGCAGGCGACCGGCGAGCGTGCCTCCGAAGTGACGGTCGGCGCACTCCGCCAGCGTCTCGAAGGTGCCCTGCACGATGCCCTGCGAGCCGATGTAGATCCACGAGCCCGCCGTCATCTGCCCGAACATCGTGAGGCCCTGCGCCTCGAGCCGCCGGAAGTGGTCCCACGTCGCCCACGCGGGGACCAGCATCGAGTTCGAGATGAGGACGCGCGGCGCCATCTCGTGCGTGCGGAAGACCGCGACGGGCTTGCCCGACTGCACCAGGAGCGTCTCGTCCGGCTTGAGCGACATCAGCGATCTGAGGATCGCCCTGAAACAGGCCCAGTTCCGAGCCGCCTTGCCGCTTCCGCCGTAGACCACCAGATTCTTCCAATCTTCCGCGACCTCGGGGTCCAGATTGTTCTGGATCATGCGGAACGGGGCTTCGATCTGCCAGTTCTTGCAGGAGAGTTTTTTTCCGCGCGGGGCCCGGACCGGTTTCACGCGAGTCTCCCCGCGCCCCGCCGCGCCGCAGCCACGACGTCGGCCGGCCGGATTTTCTTGAAGTCAAGCCTGAGGTAGCGGTCCTCCTCGAGGAAGGGCACCGACTTGCGCACCTCGCGGTGGGCCGCCGCGACCCCGGCGCCGGGCTTCAGCGGCTTGAGGAAGTCGAGCCCTTGCGCGGCGCAGGCCGCCTCGAGGACGAGGATCCGGCGCAGGCCCTCCACGGTGCGGAGGCATTTCCGCGCCGCGAGGGTACCCATGCTGACGTGATCCTCCTTCGCCGCCCCGGTCGGGATCGACTGGACGCTCGCGGGGGTCGCGTCGACCCGGCATTCCGCCGCGATCGCCGCCGCCGCCACCTGCGCCATCATGAAGCCGGAATTGACCCCGCTCTCCCGGACGAGGAAGGGCGGAAGCTCGCTGAGGTCCGGATTCGTCATCCGTTCGATCCGACGCTCCGAGATGTTGGCGACGGTCGCAAGGGCGATCGCGAGGAAGTCGGCCGCCTGGGCCAGCGGCTGGCCGTGGAAGTTGCCCGCCGAGACGACGTCGCCATTCGCGAAGACGAGCGGATTGTCCGTGACGGAATTGACTTCAATCAGCAGGACGCCCTTGGCAAAGTCGAAGGCGTCACGCGCCGCGCCGTGGACCTGCGGCATGCACCGGAGCGAGTACGCGTCCTGGACCCGACGGCAGTCGCGGTGCGACTCCAGCACCTCGCTGCGCGCGAGCAGGCGGCGTACGTTTTCCGCGACGGTCTTCTGGCCCGGGTGAGGCCGCGCCGCGTGAACGCGCGGATCGAAGGGCTTCAGGCTCCCCTTCAGCGCCTCGAGGCTCATCGCCCCCGCGACGTCCGCGAAGAGGAGCAGCTCCTCGGCCTCGACGAGCGCCTCCGCGAGAAGCGCCGACATGAGCTGCGTCCCGTTGATGAGCGCCAGCGCCTCCTTCGGCCGGAAGCGGTAGGGTTTGAGCTTCGCCTTCGCGAGGGCCCGCAAGGCGGGGCCGTGCTCCACGCCGGGCGCGGACGCGATACCCTCGCCCATCATCACGACCCCGAGCTCCGCCAGCGGCGCGAGATCGCCGCTCGCCCCCACCGACCCCACCGTGGGGACGCAGGGCTCGACGCCGCGGTTGTACATTTCCGCGAGCATCCGGACGAGCGCGGGAGTCACGCCCGACGCGCCCAAGGCGAGCGAATTGGCGCGCAGCGCCATGAAGGTCCCGGGCCGATCAAGATGAGGACCCGAGCCCACGGCGTGACTGCGCAGGAGATTCGTCTGGAGCGCCTCGAGGTCGTCCTCCTCGATCCGCGTGTCGCTCAGCCGTCCGAAGCCGGTGTTCACTCCGTAAACCGTGCGACCCTCGGCAATCGCCTTCTCGAGCACGGCGCGCGTCCGGGTCATGGCGCGCACGGCGGCCGGTGCGATCTTCAGGCGGACTCCGAGGCCCTGCGGCTCGTCACGGACGAGCGCCTTCACGTCGTCGAAATTCAGGCCGGGACCGCCGAGCGAAAGGGTGCGGGGCATGGGGACCTATTGTAGGCCCCCGGCTCGAGCCGTCCAGAGTATGCTCCAGAGGATGGAGGACCTGCGATTCCTGGATCACACGGGGGACATCGGGTTCGAGGTCAAGGCGGCCACGATCGAGGATCTCTTTCGCAGGGCGGCCCGCGGACTGTACGAAATCCTCGTCGAGCGTATGCCGGCACCAGGCGGAGGCGAGGAGAAATTGGAGCTCGAGGAGGAGGGCGCCGACCTCCTGCTGAGGTCGTTCCTCTCGGAATTGCTGTACAGATTCCTCGCGCGCCGTACGATGTTCGTCGAATTCACGGACCTGCGCGTCGAGGGCAACCGGCTGACGGCGCGGGGCCTCGTGGCCGCGTTCGACCCGGACCGGGACGGCCTGCGGACGGAACTGAAGGCGGTGACGTACCACCAGCTCGAAATTCGCCGGCAACCCTCCGGCTGGAGCGCGCGGGTTATTTTTGACGTGTGAGCATGAAACGGCTCTCGATTTTCGCGGCGATCCCGCTCCTCGCGGGCTGCGGCTACCTCTCCCAGCGGGCGCGCGACCTCGGGGACATTTTCCGCGTCGAGGGCTCGGTAGGCACCGGCCTTCAGGCGAGCGTCACCGCGGGCGAAGTCGCCCACCTTGGAGTCGGATCGAGCCGCTGCTGGACGGCCGGCTGGGCCTACGGCATCGTGACGAAGGAGCGCCGGTCCGAGGATTATTTTCCGCTGTCGTACGCGTGGTCGTTCATCGAGCCGGATACCGCCGCGCTCCATGTCCTGAAGATCGGGGATGGGTCGGAACTCCCCCAGCACCGCTGCCCCGTCCTCGGGCCCGCGAGCCTGTCGACCGGAACGCTCGAAAAGCCTCCCATGCAGTACTGGGACATCGAGATCGGCGTCATGGTGCTCGCCGTCGGAATTGATATCGGGTTCAACCCCGCGGAACTGGTCGACTTCATCCTGGGATTCGTCGGGATCGACATCGCCAGGGACGACGATGAGGCCGGACGCGCGCACCGGCGGCTGTGGGTCCCCGTCGAGCCCGAACACCAATCCGGGAAGTAACGCCATGGCGGACGTCCCCCTGCGCCAGATCAACGACCATCTCTACGAGATCCCGCCGACTGGCGGGATGCTCGTCCCGGGCCGGATCTACGCCTCGGCCTCGCTCATGGATTCGTCCCGGAACGACGAGAGCCTGCAGCAGGTCATGAACGTCGCGCATTTGCCCGGAATCGTCGGCGCGTCCCTCGCGATGCCCGACTTCCACTGGGGCTACGGCTTTCCGATCGGCGGCGTCGCGGCCTTCGACGCGGAAAAGGGAATCGTCTCCCCCGGCGGCGTGGGGTACGACATCAACTGCGGCGTCCGGCTCGTGCGCACGAACCTGACGCTCGACGACGTGAAGGACGGGATCCGGGACATCACGCGCCAGATTTTCCGCGACATCCCGGCCGGAGTCGGGAGCGACGGCACGATCAAAGTAAAGGACCGGGCGGAGGGCGCCCGGCTTGTCACCGAGGGCGCACGCTGGGCCGTCGAGCGTGGATACGGCTCCTCCGAAGACCTCCTCCACATCGAGGAAGGTGGACGGCTCGAAGGGGCCGATCCCGAGGCGGTGCCTCACCGCGCGTGGGAGCGCGGCCTTTCCCAAGTCGGATCTCTCGGAAGCGGCAACCACTTCCTCGAAATCCAGGTCGTCGAGGAGGTCTTCCGTCCCGAGGTCGCCACGCGGCTCGGACTCGAGCGCGGGACCGTCGCGATGGCCATCCATTCGGGCTCCCGCGGATTCGGACACCAGGTCTGCGAGGAATCGCTCGCCGCCATGGTCCGCGCCTCGGCGAAATACGGGATCCGCCTGCCCGACCGCCAGCTCTGCTGCGCGCCCCTCGGGTCGCCCGAGGCGGCGCGATACCTGGGCGCCATGTTCGCCGCGGCCAACTTCGCCTTCGCCAACCGGCAGGTGATGCAAGGGGTGGCGCAGCGGGCCCTCTCGCGCGCCACGGGGAGGAGCGCCGACGACCTCGGCGCGCGCCCCGTCTACGACGTCTGCCACAATATCGCCAAGTTCGAGACCCACGAGGTGGACGGAGTCGCGCGCAAGCTGTGCGTCCATCGCAAGGGCGCGACGCGGGCCCTTCCCCCGGGCCATCCGCTCATCCCCGAGGCGTATCGCGACCTCGGCCAGCCGGTGCTCGTGCCGGGGGACATGGGCCGCGCCTCGTTCCTCCTCGTGGGCAAGGCGCGCGCGGCGAAGGAGACCTTCGCCTCGACCTGCCACGGGGCCGGCCGCCGCCATTCGCGCACGGCCATGAAGCGGATGCTGAAGGGACGCGACCTCGTCCGCGAAATGCTCGAGAAGCACGGCGTCGTCGTCATGGCCCACAGCCGCGATGGCATCATCGAGGAGATGCCCGAGGCCTACAAGAACGTGACGGAAGTGGTGGACGTGATGGAACGAGCCGGAATTTCCGACAAGGTCGTCCGATTGAGACCGATCGCCTGTATTAAGGGGTGAGATGACCGCTGACCGCTGACCGCTGACCGATGACTGCTGACCCCCGTCATCCGTCATCTGTCATCGGTCATCAGGCAAGGTCCGCCGCTTCACTCTTGGGCAATCGGGTCATCAGAGACTTCAAGCCCTCGAGCGGCGGCTTGCCCTCGTGCAGAATTCGGCACACCTCCTCGGTGATCGGCAGTTCCAGGTGGTGCTTCTGCCCGAGGCCGCGCGCCGCCGTGCAGGTCCACACCCCCTCGGCCACCATCTTCATCCCCTCGAGGGCCTGGTCGAGCGTCCGCCCCGACCCCACGGCGCGGCCCACCCGCAGGTTGCGCCCGTGGCGGCTCGTGCACGAGGTGATGAGGTCCCCGATCCCCGAGATCCCGAAGAAGGTCGCCTTGCGCGCGCCTAGGGCGGTCCCGAGCCGGGCCATCTCGACGATGCCGCGCGTGACGAGCGCCGCTTTCGCGTTGTCGCCGAGACCGAGTCCGTCGGCGATCCCCGCGGCGATGGCGATGACGTTCTTCAGCGCGCCCCCGAACTCCGCGCCCACCGGATCGTCGCCCGTATAAAGTCGCAGGCTCGCCGAGGAGAGCGCCTCCTGCCACTTCCGCGCCTGCGCTTCGTCCCGCGATGCCGCCACCACGACGGTCGGCAACCCGCGCGCGACCTCCTCCGCGTGGCTCGGCCCCGACAGGACCGTCACCCGCGGCCGGTCGAGGACCGACTCGAGGATCTCGCTCGGCCGCGCGAGCGTGCCCACTTCGATCCCCTTCGAGAGCGACAGGACCGGGACGCCCGCCGGGAAACGCGGGCGGAGCGGCGCGAGCGTCGCCCGCACGTGCTGCGTCGGGACGGCGCAGATGACGCGGTCCGCGCCGTCGAGCGCGGCGGGATCCGATGCGAGTTCGAGATCGGCAGGCAGCGGCACCGAGGGAAGGTAGGCGCGGTTTTCGCGGTCGCGGCGCAGGGCCTCGACCTGTTCGGGGCGGCGCCCCCAGAGGCGGACGCGGAATCCCGCCTGCCGCGCGACGAGCGCCATCGCGGTCCCCCACCCGCCCGTGCCGAGGATGGCGACCATTTCGCTCACGAGGGCCCTCCCGCGCCGGGGCGCCGCACCCGTGGCTCCTCGCCCCGTTTCAATCTTCCGAGATTGTCGCGATGGCGCCAGACCACGACGGCCGCCAGCAGCACGAAGAGCGCGAGGTTGATCGTCCTTGCGACGGGATCGGCGGGCTTGCGCAGGAACTGCGCCGCGGGCAGGGTGAGCGCAGCCACGACCGAGGCGAGCGATACGTATCGCGTCGCCCCGAAGACGGCCAGCCACACGGCGACGGCCGCCGCCCCCGCGACCCAGTTCAGGGCGAAGACCACGCCCGCGCCCGTCGCCACGCCCTTGCCTCCCTTGAAGCTGAGATAGACGGGGAGGAGATGGCCCGCGAGCGCCGCGACCCCACACGTGGCCATGAGCGTCGGCTCGAGGCTGACGCAGACCGGGCACGGCCACCTCGCCGCCACCCACGGCGCGAGCCAGAACGTGGGCGCGAACCCCTTGAGAAAGTCGAGCGCGAAAATCGGGGGGAACCACGCGGTTCCCAGGACCCGCGCCGCGTTCGTCGCCCCGATGTTCCCCGAGCCCGCGGTCCGCAGGTCGACCCCCTTCGCCAGCTTCGCCGCGAGCCACCCGAACGGGATCGCGCCGACGAGGTAGGAGACCAGGGCGGCCGCCCCGTAGATGGCGTCGGTCGGGACCGTCACGGGGTCTCGTCCGGCGCCGGGGGGTCGGGGAGCGCCTCGCGCGGGATCGGGATCGGCTCCCCGTGGACGAGCACCGCCGTTTCGCTCGAGACGGGACGCTCCGCCGCGGCCCGGAGCTGGCCGCACGCCGCCGAGATCGCGTCCCCCTTCCGCTTGCGCACCATGACGGGCACGCCGCAGGAGCCGAGGGCTTCGACGAACCGGTCGACGCGCGTCGGCGACGGCGACTTGTAGGGCGTCTCCTCGACCCGGTTGAAGGGGATCACGTTCACCTTGCAGCGCGTCCCCCGGAGCTTCTTGCCGAGCTCGAGGGCGTGCTTCTTGTCGTCGTTCACCCCGTCGATGAGCACGTACTCGAAGGTCACGTTTTTCCCCGTGGCGGTCCGGTATTCGACCCCCGCCTTCACGAGCTCCGCGATCTTCCTCTTCATCGTCGGCACGACCTCGAGCCGGATCCGGTCGTTCGGCGCGTGGAGCGAGAGGGCGAGGTTCGGCGCCACGCCGTCCTCGACGAGCTTCGGGAGCTTGTCGAGAATCCCGACCGTTGACAGCGTGACCCGGTTGTAGCCGATCCCCATCCCCCACGGCGCCTTCCACGTCCGGAGCGCCCGGACGAGGTTGGCGTAGTTGAGGAGCGGCTCGCCGATCCCCATGATCACGAGGCTGTCGATCCGCTCCTCGGGCTCGAGGAGATTGGCGGCGAAGACGACCTGCTCGACGATCTCCCCGGCGGTCAGGTTCCGCACGAGCCCCTCCAGCCCGCTCGCGCAGAAGACGCACTTCACCGGGCAGCCGACCTGGGTCGAGACGCAGACGGTCTTCCGGTCCCCCTCGCGGATGAGAACGGTTTCGATGAGGTTCCCGTCGCCGAGGGCGACGAGTAGTTTTTCGGACCGGTCGGGGATCACGTGGCGGTCGCGGACGTGCGAGCCGAAAATGCGGAACTTGCCGGCCAGGAGCTCCCGGGCCTCCTTGGAGAGGTCGGTCATCGCCTCGAAGGTGGCGGCGCGGCGGCGATAGATCCACTGTAGGATGGGCCGGGCCCGCCAGCGCTCGAGTCCGAGCGACTCGAGGAGCGCCTCGACCTCGTCGAGGGAGCAGTTGGTCAACGCCGGACGGGGGTCCACGAAACCCATCTTAGCAGATGGTCGAACTTACGCCGACGCTGGGAACTGGGAGCGGGGAGCTGGAAGCGGCGCGGGCCTCAGAGGCACTGCATGCAGGCGACTTTCCCGCGCCTTCCCGCCTCGCGCTTCGTGTAGAACTTGAGGCGGCGGTCGTCGGGGATCATGACCGCGTACGGGCAGTGCGTGGCGTGGAAGTGCGGGCTCCCGTCCGTGGTGATGAACGAGGGCTCCTTGCGGTTGATCCGGTCGACGACGCCCCGGAGGTCCTCGTCGGCCATTTCGGGCCCGGCGTTGTAGGCCATCTCGACGACCTCGAGCTGGACGTTGGGGTCCTCGATGTCGGCGACGATCTCCGCCTGGGCCTCCGTGACCATGCCGGCCCGGAGCGCCTCCTGCACGGGGACCGGCAGCTTGAGGAGCGCCCGGCCGCGGGCGACTTCCTCGGGCTTGAGCCCCATCGTGTGGGCGAGGTCGGTCTCGGTCACCCCCGGGCAGCGGAGTCGGAGGCGGTCGAGCATCAGGACGAGGTCAATTGGGTTCAGGCTCTCGCGGTGGAGATTCTCCAGGGTCGCGACCTGCATCATTTCGCGCGGGGAGAGGGTCCGTACGATGGCCGGGATCATCTTCATCCCGAGCTCCCGGGCCGCCATGAGCCGCCGCTGGCCCGCGATGAGGACGTACCGGCCGTGGTCGCGGTTCACGATGACCGGCACGATGACGCCGTACTTCTCGATCGAGGCCTTGAGGCTCGCGTGGGGCCCCTCGACCACGTACTCGCGCGGCTGTTGCGGATTGTCGTGGATCTCGTCGACGGGGATGTAGGAAAGCCGGTCCTCTCGGCGCGAGGGCCGCAGCAGGGAGCGGAATCCGCGCCCGAGGGCGCTCCAGAACCCGCCCGACCCGCAGTGCTTGCAGAGATGATCGGTGTCCGGCATCGCTTTCCTCTCATGGGGTCATCGGCAGGAGGGCGGGCGGACCTGAACCCATTTCGAGCTTCCCGTTCCCCGACTGGACCTGTTGAAACCGTTTCCTCACCACGAAGCCACAAAGTCACCAAGAAGAGGAATTTCTCGAATGTGCCCGCCGGCGTTCGTGGCCCGAGGGGCCACGAACCGGCCCCGGAGGGGCCTGGGACGGCGGGAAGAGCCGCGGAGAGAAGGCGGCTTCTCTCGCGGCTCTCCCGGCCGTCCCATCCGGCGGGCGCTCGACCGATCGGCGTCCGCTTGGTGTCTTCGTGCCTTGGTGGTGAAGGAAGGGGTTTCCAACTCAGCAATCCCCGACTCTCGTGCCCCGTTCCAGAAGCTTCGAGCTGCCAGCTGGAAGGAGAGACGTAGGGGCCGGGGATAATTCATCAGGCGAGAAGCTCGAAACGTCGGGAGCGGGGAACGGGGAGCGGGGAACGGGAAGCGGGCACCCCAACCTACCTCAATCCGCGATGATCTTCGAGCTCTCGAGGTCGCCCTCGAAGGTCTTCTTGAACGGCTTCTTGAAGAGGTCGAAGAGCACGCCGGGGATCCGGGCGAGGACGAAGTCGAGCCCGAAGAGGGCGGCGGTCTCCGTCCAGACCTTCACCTTGAACTTCCCGTCGAAGAAGAAGTCGCCCTGCCCGATCACGCTCCCGCTTCCGATCTTGTCGAGGAAGGCGAACTCCTTGATCTTGAACTTGCCGTCCCGGATGTCGAAGAACGCTTTCATCGCCGTGAACCGGCCTCCCGATCCCAGCGGGTCCAGGAAATTCACGATGCCCGGCACGTCGAGGAGCTGCCCCTCCGTGATCGACAGCAGGCACCCCTCCTCGCCGCTCTTGAGCGACACCAGGTCGTTCGCCTTGCCCGTCAGCTTCGGGATCCGCAGGTCCACCTTCCCCGCGATCGTCTTGCCCGACCATTTCGCGGTGTCGTTGACGAATTCCCGCAGGTCGAGGCGGCTCACCGTGAAATCCCCCTCGATGTCGTTCGTCACCGAGTCCAGCGAGAACCAGCCCAGGACCTTCCCCCCGTAGGCGTCGGCCGTGATGTCCCGGAAGACGAGCATTGATCCCAGGATCGCGAAGTTCGTCGAGAAGTTCTGGACCTGCTTCTTCAGGATCCGCGCCGACCGGACGTCGATCTTCCCGGACATCGTCGGCTTCCCGTCCCGGATCGGGCCCGCGAGGATCACGGTCCCGTCGAGGTCTTCCACGCGCACGTCGGTCGCGATGACGCCCTTCCGGAGGTCGAGCCGGAGCGAGACCCGCATCGCGGGCCGGTCGCGCTCGCGCCATTCGTCCATCGTGAATTTGAAGTCCGCCGTCCCGGAGAGCTTGAGCGACTTGAGCACGTCCGAAAGCGCCCGGGGCATCCGCTCCTTGAAGCGGTCGTCGATCGGGATGGCCTTGCCGTCGATCTCGAGATGCGTCGTCGGGCCGTCGGCCCCGGGGGAGATCTCCCCGCTCACGGCGATCTCCCCTATCGGATCCACCTGCCCCATCAGGTGGTTCAGCCGGACGCGCCCCTCGTTGAATTCTACGGTCCCCTCGCGGATCGTGACCGGGAGCGGCACGTCCCGCACGAGCACCCGGTTTCCCCGGGCCCGGGCCGTCGCGCGGATCCGCGGCTCCCCGCCCTTGCTCCGCAGGAGGCGCAGGTCGAGATCCACTTCCCCGGTCGGGAGGACCCGGTCCCACACGGCCCGCGTCTCGGCCGGCAGCGCGTCGCGGAACCGGGCGTCCAGCTCCAGCGACGTGGCCCGCACGTCGAGGTCGACCTCGGGATCGGCGGAGATCGAGTCGATCCTCCCCGAGAACCGGAAGTCGCCGCGTCCGTGCACCCCGCGCAGCCGCTTGATGATCACTTCATCCCCCTGGACCCGCACCTCCCCGACCGCCCGCTCGATCGAATAGGGGAAGCCCGAATAGGCGAACGCCGCTTCCTTGAAGAAGAGGTCGACGGGGATCGACTCCTTCAGGTTGGGGCCGGACTCCCGGTGGATCGTGGCCCGCGCGTCGAGAGTCCCCGACGGGCGGAACGTGGCCCAGACGTCGCGCGCGTTCTTCCCGAGGGCGTTGCGCAGGGAGTCGTCCAGCGGGACGTCGTCCATCTCGACGCGGAAATCGTAGCCCGCGTCCTCCCCGTAACCGTCGGCCCTCCCGTCGAACCGGATCGCGGTCGACTTGCCGTGCCGGGCGTCGATCTGCTTGATCGTGAATCCATTCAACCGGAACTCGATCTCGCCGCGGACCTGCTCGAACAGGTACGCGAAGTTCTCGTACAGCAGCGTCAACCCCCGCGGCTTCAACGTGAGGCGGAAGACCTCCCCCTCATCCGGCTTCCGGCGGTCGTACGCGAGGTAGATGTCCGCCGCGGCGGGGCCCACGGGCCGGAAGCGGTCCCACGCGACGTGGATCGACGGGTTCAGCGCCTGCCGGATCGCCGTCCCGAGAACGAGCTGGTCGGTGGAGAGGTGCACCTCGTGCTGGCCCGAGTCGAGATCGATCTCCCCCTGGACCCTCCACTCGCCGACGAGCGCGTTCCGCAGCGTCCCCCGGACGAAGTAGCGATAGCCCGTCGTCGGGACCATCACGAGCTCGCGGATCTCGAAAATCTGCGGCTCCTCCGACGCGAGCACGCTGGAGTGGCCCAGCTCGAGGGTCCCGCCCCGGCAGGTGACCCGCGGCAGGAGGTGCGGCGGGATGAGCTCGCGCAGGGGTTTGCCCGGGCCGGCGCCCCCCCGGTTCCCCATGTCCGCCACGAGGCGGTCGGAGAGTCGGACCCGCGGTTCTTCCAGCACGATCGACTCCACGACGAAAGACCCTTCGCGGTGGCCGATCGTCGCGATGACGCGTTCCGCCGCGAGGAACGGCCGCGTCCGGTCCGGAAGGCACACCTCGGCCTTCTCGATCCGCAGGCGCCCGCCGAGCGTCATCGTGACCCGCTCGAAGGCCAGCAGGTCGCCCGCGCGGCGGCGGAGCTGGAGGTCGGCGATCCGTCCCAGGACGCTCGCCTTCGTCAGGAGCACGACGTCGGCCCCGATGTTGAGGAGGAGGACGCCGAGGGAGAGCAGCACCGCGGTGCGCTTCTTCATCGGGGGGCGTCCGGGCCGGAAGATGATGCTCCTCCAGCTGCGGGGGGCCATGTCGGTCATAGCGCCGCCTCCCGCCGTCCGCCCGTGTATAATTCGCGCCCATGCTTCTGGAATGCGTGCCCAATTTCAGCGAAGGCCGCCGCCGGGAGGTCTGCGACGAGATCGTCGCGGCCGTCCAGGCGGTCCCGGGGGTCCGGTTCCTCGACCTCGAGATGGACCGTGACCACAACCGCTCCGTCGTGACCTTCGTCGGGTCCCCGCAAGCCGTCGCGGAGGCCGCCGTTGCCGCCGCCCGGAAGGCTGTCGAGCGGATCGACCTCACGCGCCACGAGGGGCAGCATCCCCGGATGGGCGCCGTCGACGTGATCCCTTTCGTGCCGATCCGGGACGCCTCGATGGAGGACGCAGTCCGGATCGCGCGCGAAGTCGGCGCGCGCGTCGGATCGGAGCTGAAGGTGCCGGTCTACCTGTACGAGGCCGCCGCCACCCGGCCGGACCGGCGCAATCTCGCCGAGATCCGCAAGCCGCAGTTCGAGGGGCTGCGCGATCTCATCGGCAAGGACCCGGACCGCGTCCCCGATTTCGGTCCGAACGCGATCCACCCCACCGCGGGCTGCGTCGCGGTCGGCGCCCGTCCCCCGCTCATCGCCTACAACATCGACCTCGAATCGCCGGACGAAAAGCTCGCGAAGCGGATCGCGAAGAGAATCCGGGAGCGCGACGGCGGCCTTCCGGCCATCAAGGCGCTCGGCCTCTTCATCGCGGACCGCGGGTGCGCGCAGGTTTCGATCAACGTCTGCGACTTCACGCGCACTTCGCTCGAAACGGTTTTCACGGCGGTCGAGCGCGAAGCTTCGGCGGCGGGCGTGAAGGTCCGGTCGAGCGAGATCGTGGGTCTCTGCCCGCAGGCGGCGCTGCCGCCCGGGACCATCGAGCGACTGAAGTTGACCGGGTTCCGACCGGACCAAGTGATTGAAAATCGATTGTGATGATGACGGATGACCGCTGACCGTTGACCGCACACTCCTGTCATCGGTCATCGGTCATCGGTCATCGTTCTTACTTGAGCAGTCCGGTTTTCCTGGCCGCTTCTTTCACGATCATCCGGTGCTCCCCCTGCGTCTGCGGAGGGTCTTTCGCCAATTCACGGTCGACCTCGTGCACGAATTCGGCCGCCCGCTCGTGCGTCTCCCGCGTGCCGCCCTGGACGTGGTAGCGCTCCCCGCGGGTGACCCGGACATGGCCGTCGCCCGGATTCACGAGGCCGAGAATGAAGTGCCGGGGACGTTTCATGGTCATGTCAGTATAGCGCAAGAGAGATCGCAAGCCAGCTTGAAGCTCGTGGGCATCGGACGGTCAATGGCTTGCAGTAAACGGCGAACGTCCCCTATGGGTGCTTGCGCTGTTCCAGGAAGTTCTGCCGCTCCAAGGGAGTGTTCCACCAGATCTGGAAGTCGGTGATCTTGCCGTACTCCTTGCCCGTGATGAGCCGGAGCGTCCGGACCGGCCACGACAGTCCCTGCGGATCGGAGGGCTCCGCCGAGAACCGCTCGAGGCCCTGGATGAGGTTGTCCATCGACTTCTCGAACGTGTTCCGGTCCCGCACGCCGACGAGCAGGGCGGGCAGATGGTCCGCCGCCGCGCGGGCGATCAGGGGCGTCTTCGGGTCGAGATCCTGGACGAGGACGACGATCGCTTTTTCGCTGCCCAGCCGCGCGAGGGCCTGGGCCAGGGCCGCGTAGAGCGCGACCGCGGTTTCCTTCCGCGTCTCCTTGAGCCATTCGAGGAGCAGCGGCTCGACGACCGCCGGTTCGCCCCGCAGGCCGAGCGCCTCGATCGCCGGGACGCGCGGCTGGTCCGACTTCGCGTGATCGAGCACCTTCTGCCGGGGATAGTCCCCCGGCAGCATCGCCATCTCGCGGAGGATCGAGGCCCGCCGGGTCCCGGTCGCGCCCGCGAGCCGGGCTTCGTAGGCGTCCACCGCCCGCTTCACCTTTCCTTCTTTCACCAGGAGATCGAGGGGCGGACGCGGAGCCCCCGACGGGTCCGGGAAGAGAAGCAGCCGCACCGCCTCGCCGGCAGCCGTAACGGCCCGCCCCAGGGGACGCCCGTGACGGCGGAGGACGATCGAGTCGTTCTCGCCATCCTGCTCCGCCGAGAAAGCCGTCTCCAGCATCCGCTTCACCGCGGCCACGCTCGAGGGGAATTCGGAGACGCCCCGGTTCTCGCGCCCGGGACCGGCGAGGAGCGCCTCGAGCGAAGCCGAATCGAGGATCCGGTCCCAGTGGGCCGCGAGGAGCGTGGGCGATCCGAAAATCTCGGTCGAGACGAGGCTGTCCCCCACCGCCACCGCCACGCCGACCATCAGCGCATGGGCGGACCTCAAGTCCACGAGCGCCATGTGGTATTCGGTCAGGCCCGTTCGATGATCCTTGTAAAGGTCGAACGGTGAGATCTTGCCGCCCGGGCCGTTGATCGCGGCCCAGACGCCCGCCTGTCCGGGCTCCTCGTTGAGGAGTCGACGCATTCCGAGCGAGGCCCAGTAGTGTCCGGACTCGGGCCGGAACGCGACTTTTTCTGCTCCGCGCGGCTGGTTAGGTTCGACATCGAAGACCTCGACCGCCCGGTCCTTGTTGGCAGGGATGAGGGTGTCGCGCGCCACGACCCGGTCGGGGCGTCCGGCGACAAGAATTTCCCCGGCGAGAAGGACGAGGGCAGCGTCGCCCTTGTTCTTCACGCGCACCTGGAGAGAATTTTCGTCCGTGATGTCGACCTTGCCGTTCCCGAAAGCTTCGGGGAAGGTCGTCACCGCGACGGATTTCTCGGACGCCGCGATGAGCGGATAGAGCGTCAGGTTCTTGTACCCCAGCGGAGGGCCGATCTCGAGTCCGTCCAGCGCCCGCGTCACGGCGGTGTTCGCAACGCCCCCCGGCTTTTCGATGCGGCGCGACGCGAGCAGCTCCGTCCGCTGCTCCTCGCTCATCCACCGGCCCTCGTGACGGACGAGCTTCAGCTCGTGGAGCTTCTCGGCCACCACGTCGTCGAGTGCGAGCGCCTCGCCGGTCGGGGATATGACGAGCCCGCGGTCCAGGGCGTCGGCCATGGCCTTGGCCATGTACCCGTCGCCTCGCTTGACGAGGCCGAGTTCCTCGATGATCCGATCCCGGGCGGCCTTGGGATCCGTCACGCCGGTAACCTTGGCCATTTCCTCCTGCACGCGCCGTTCGATTTCCGCCTTCGCGAGCACCCACTTGCCGTCGATCCACGCTTCGCCGCGCTCGAGGCGGTCCCGCATCTCCTTGGAAATCCAGGTGTCGCCGAACTTCGCGTAGCCGATCTTCTCGAGCCAGCGGGGAACGAAGTCCGCGATCGTGAACCGCTGGTTTCCCTCCCACACGACACCCTCTTCAGGGGCGGGGGTCGAACCATGGTCGACCGGCTTCGACTTCGCGAGCTGTTCCTTGAGATCGTCGATGGCCCGGTCCGCGGCCTGTTTCTGGATGAAGTACCCGACCGCAAAGGCGACGAGGGCGGAGGCGGCGAGCGCGGGAATGGCCCAGAGGGCGCGGGGCCTCGGAACGACGAACCGGCGCGTCGAGGGGCGGCGCATCCCTGTGTTCTGGTAGAGGACCTGGCGCTCCGACTCCGCGCGGGCCGTGTCCATCACGCGCCGGACGAAAGCCTCCGGCACGGCGCGTTCGCCCGCCTCCTGGAGCGCTTTCAGCGACGCCGAGAAGGCCTCGTACTCCCCCCGGCAGTCGGCGCAGCCCGCGAGGTGGGCCTCGAGCTCGCGCCCGCGGTCCGCCGGGAGGTTCCCGTCGTAGAGGTCGCTGAAGAACTCCTGGTGTTCGCGGCAGTTCATTTGTGGTCCTGGCCCTTGTCCTTTTCCTTCTCGCGATCGGCGCGCTCGCGCTCCGACTTTTCCCACGCGTCCTTGATCTCCTGAACCGTGGGTTCCTGCTTCCCCCAGGTGACCATCCGGACATCGAAGCTCACCTCGCGGACGGCGAGGACTTCGAGTTTCTTGTTTCCCGTGATCGTGTAGAAGATCAGCCGGTTCGTCTGGCTGTCGAAGAGGACGAAGGCGTCCTGGCCTCCGCCCATGGAGACGGACGAGGCGAGCCACCGCGTCGTCTTGTTGTCGACGGACTGCGCCTCGGCCGTGCGCTCGAACCGGCCCGCGCCGAATCCCGCGACGACGCCGAAGAGCGCCGCGAAGGCCAGCCATCCCGTGTAAGGTTTCATGACGATTCTCCTGACGGAGACCCGAACCGCTTCCAGACGTCCTTGAAGGCCAGCCGCGCCCGCGAGATCCTCGACTTCACCGTCCCCA
The DNA here is from genome assembly GCA_035490275.1 of Planctomycetota bacterium. Lineage (GTDB taxonomy): Bacteria > Planctomycetota > MHYJ01 > MHYJ01 > JACPRB01 > DASRJF01. The sequence goes on along the minus strand of DATHFI010000342.1, from coordinate 1,274 downwards.
TGGGAAGACTCAGGATGCGGGCGATTTCGTCGTAGGCCAGTCCCTGCACGTCTTTCAGGACCAGGATCTCCCGATCGTCCTCCTTCAGGAGCTTCAGGGCGGCCGCGACGCGCTCGCGCGCCTCGCCCCGCTCCAGCTCCTCCTCGGGCTCGGGCCCCTCGGCGGCCATCGCCGTGGGCACGTTCCGCGTCGTGTCGGCGCCCTTGCCGCCCTCCCAGTCCAGGGACCCCGCGGGATGGCGGGAGCGCCGCTTGAACTCGTCCTTCGCCAGGTTCGACGCGATCGTGTACAGCCAGGTCGAAAACTTCGCCGTGCTGTTGTACTCCCCGATTTTCCGGAAGACCCGCAGGAAGGCCTCCTGCGCGAGGTCCTCCGCGGTGCGCGGGTCGCCCACGTACCGGAAGAGGAACGACACGATCGCGTTCTTGTACCGGTGGACGATCACCTCGAACCCGGCGGCCACCTCCGACGGCGGCGCCTCCTTCAGGCGCGTCATCAGGTCGTTGTCGGAGAGCGCCCCCGGATCGAAGGGCCGTTCCTCAGAGTGTAACGACGGGTGGGCCATGAAGTTCCTTCACTGTACCTTCCCCGCAACTCTCGAACAAGCGGACGCCGTCCCCCTGTTAACCGTTGGTGGCGCCTCCATGTTGAGGATGAATGCTCGTCGCCTGTCGAGGAAAGCTGGGATAATGACTTCATGGGCCAGCAGCATCATCACCCCCGGCCGGCGGAGGCCCCGGAATCGGCGGCCGGCCTGCGCCACGGCGAACGGCGCCGCCTCCTCCTGGTCCTCATTCTCACCGGCGTCACGATGGTCGCCGAAATCATCGGCGGCCTCCTGAGCGGATCGATGTCGCTCCTCGGCGACGCCTTCCACATGCTCACCCACTTCGGGGCGATCCTCCTGAGCTACGCGGCGATCCTCGTCGCGGTCCGGCCCGCCGGCCCCGAGAAGACCTTCCGCAACTGGCGGCTGGAGGTGCTCGCCTCCTTCCTGAACGGGCTCCTCCTCATTCCCATCGCGGGCTACATCATCTGGGAGTCGGTGGACCGGTGGCTCCACCCGGTGCAGGTGAAGCTGCCCCTGATGCTCGGCGTGGGCGCCGTCGGACTGCTCGTGAATCTCCTGAGCGCCGCCTTCCTGCACCATCACTCGAAGCACGACCTGAACATCCGCGGCGCCTTCCTGCACATGGTCGCGGACTCGGTCTCCTCCATCGGCGTCCTCGCGGCCGGCGCCCTGATCGCGATCTTCGGAGACCGGATGCTCGGCG
>DATHFI010000341.1:0-2152 GCA_035490275.1 Planctomycetota bacterium | reverse complement strand
GCCGAACTTGGATCCCAACCGCAAATTCCGCCGGCCGGGGCCGCCTCTGACCCACATCAAGGACAAGGTCGACCCGAACTGGGCTGTGAAATGGGTCCTCGCCCCCAAGAGCTTCCGACTTTCCACCCGAATGCCGCACTTCTTCGGACAATCCAACGCGCGGACCATCATGGTCGACGGCGCGCCCGTCGGCCCGGAGAGAGTCGAGCCCCTCATCGCGGCCTCGATGGTGAAGTACCTCTTCGAGGTCTCGCAATCGAGGGCGTACAAGCCCCCGCCTCCGCCGCCGCAGCCGGCCGACGCGAAGCGCGGTCTCGCCGTTTTCGAGCAGATCGGATGCCGGGCCTGCCACACGAACACCCCGGACTCCGAGTACGCCAAGCGCAAGGAGCTCCGCAACGACGACGACGGATGGCGCGCGCCGACGGGGGAGAGCTGGCTCCTCAAGGAATTCGGTCCCAACCTGTCGGGCGTCGCGAGCAAATTCCGCGACGATCCCGAGCGCGGGCGCGTGTGGTTCTACAACTGGCTCAAGCAGCCCAAGCATTACTTCGCCGCCACCCGCATGCCCGCCTTCCCGCTCACGGAGCAGGATCTCCACGATGTCACGGCCTGGCTCATGACGCTGACCAAGGAGGGCGACTTCGACCAGAAGCCCGGCATGCCCGCCTTCGACGCGGCGGACCACAAGATCCTCGACACGCTGATCTTCGAGCAGCTGCGGTCGAAGCTGCCCGACGCCGACGCGAAGACTGCGCTCGACGCCATGCGGACAAAGCCGCCCGAGAAAGTCCTTTGGTTCGGCCGAAAGATGGTCCAGAACTACGGGTGCTACTCCTGCCACGAGATGTGGCCGGAAAAGGACAAGGGTCCCGACCCCCTCCTCGATCGCCTTCCGATCCAGGAACTGGCGGTCAACTGGCCCGACATCGAGGGCGTCGGCGTCGAGCTCACCGGCAGCCAGCCCGAGGGAAACAAGGCGGTCGACCGTCTTGCCTTCGGCTACACGGAGTATGACGGGGCGAAACACCACGGCGTGAAGTTCGAGCACGCGTTCTTCCACAAGCCGTACAAGCACCTCGATCCGGAGGATCCGGAGCCCGAAGTCGTGAAGGTCCCGGAATTCCGCCACCTCTGGATCCGCAACAAGCTCTTCGACCCGCGCGTCTTCGACGGCGGCCGCCTCGCGGCCCTCCCGCCCGACGAGCTCCTCAAGATGCCCAACTTCTACCTGAATCCCGAGGAGGTCCGGCTCCTGACGACCTTCGTCCTGTCGTTCACGAACCACGACTTTCCGCTCGGGCTCCTCCATCGGGCGAAGAAACAGCTCAGCGAAGACCAGATCGCCGTCAACCGGGGCCACCGCCTGATCCGGGAAAGCAACTGCCGCGCCTGCCACCGCTTCGCGCTGGACAAGCTCGAGGTCGAGTGGAAACGCGTCGAGCCCGTGAACGGCATTCCGAAGGAGGTCACGACCTACGAGTGGATCGAGGGGAACCGGTCGGGGAAGGTGGATGACGACACCAAGGCGACGTTGCTGACGAAGTGGGGGATCTGGCCCGCCGAGCCGGGGCCCCAGCACCTGAAGATGGACCTGTACACCTTCCAATGGACCTCGGACGGCTGCACGCTCAAGTTGAACGGAGCCGTCAACCCGAACTCGCTCTTCGTGCTCGTGAACGAGGGTCGCGCCGAGTACCTGGACGTGCGCCAGGAGAACGGCAACGACGTCGTGAAGCACCTTGACGTGCGGCGCTGGAAGCCGATGGAGGGGGGCGAAATCCTCGGCCACATCGAGAAATACAAGAAGGACCACGTCGACGACATCGTGGACAAGAAGGGCAATCCGGCCTACGACCCCGACAACCCGCAGGCCGTTTTCTCGCGATTCCCCCCGATGCTCCGCACGCAGGGGGCGAAGACGCAGGCCGCGTGGCTCTTCGGGTTCCTGAAGGATCCCACCCCGATCCGGCCCGCCCTGGTCCCGATCGTGCCCGACGGCCAGGGGCCCCCGGACCAGAACGTCCGGATGCCGAACTTCGGCTTCTCGGACGAGGAAGCCGCGTCGCTGGTCGGCTTCTTCTGGGCGCGCGACCGTCTCGCGGGGGAGGAGTCGCATCCCTTCACCAGCTTCCCCGAGCGCGATCCGGTC
>DATHFI010000340.1:0-2837 GCA_035490275.1 Planctomycetota bacterium | reverse complement strand
TCCCGCCCGTCAGCCGCGCCGCGGGCGGAATCGGAATGCTGGGCCTGGCGATGGAATTGTAGCGAGGAGCCGAAGGCGGCCCGAGTCGAAATGGCTCGCCACCCGTAGCCCCGACCGAAACCCTGCGATAGAGACGGGGCGAAGGGTGGGCGGTGAGGGGATCGAACCCCCGACCCTCTGCGTGTAAAGCAGATGCTCTGCCGCTGAGCTAACCGCCCGGATGGAGAGTCGAACCAACCCGCGTAATATACCGCGGTCGCGGGATCGCGTCCCTCGCGATCGATGCGGGTCAAGGGCTTGCGGGGGGTGGGCCCTGAGCTATAATGCGCCCCTTCCCCTTCGAATTCGAACGGGCCGTAGCGCAGCCTGGCTAGCGCGCTTGCTTGGGGTGCAAGAGGCCGCGGGTTCAAATCCCGCCGGCCCGATTCTTTTGCGCCGCCCCAAAGGCGCAAAAAGACCATACGACAACGGTCTCGCCGTCGGACGTTACCCTCCGCAACGTCTGCGATTCCACCCGTAACGCCTTTTCGCGCCGTTCTCTTGCCCTCGGCAGGTCGCTGACTTCCTTCACGTTGCGCGGGCCCGAACTGGCACGCCGCGTGCGAACCCTGATGGCGATGAGCTGAACTTGTGACGCAGGGTGTCGGGTCATCTGTCATCCGTCATCCGTCATCAGACCATAGGGAGTTTCACATGCTCGACCGATGGATCCGCGCGCTCAGGCCCGCGGCGGCCGAGGGCGCGGAATCGTCCTTCCCCGCGCAACTCGTCCTCTCCATCCCCCCGGCCCTGCGGAACGACATCGAAGGCGCCGTCCCCCTCGCCCGGACCTACGACGCCTTCGCCCGCATCTTCTCCTCGGCCAAGAAATCCCTGAAGATCTTCGTTCCGTACGTCGACCCCAGCTTCACCGCCCTCGTCGCCCTCACCCAGGCCCCGGTCCGGGTCCTGACCACCGCGGGCGAGGGACGCTCCTCCCGCGCCAGCCCGGTCCTCGAGCGCTGCGCCACCCTCCGCGACATGACCGTCCGGTACCTGAACGAGCGGCGCGACAAGGCCCTCCTCTACCAGATGCACGCGAAGATGCTCCTCGCCGACGGCGCGCGGGCCTACGTCGGCTCCGCCAACCTCACCGACACGAGCATCCACTACAACCTCGAGCTGGGCCTCTACCTCGAACACCCCGAGGTGGTCCGCCACCTCGAACGGCTCTTTGACACCCTGTTCGACCGGGTCGGCGTCCCCTCGAAACTACTGTGAGTCCATTCGACAAGTTCCGGACCTGGCGTCGGGCGCACGAACTCGCCCTCGCCGTCTTCCGGAGCGTCGAAGCCTTACCCCCGGGGGGCCGGGCCGATCTCGCGTCCGAGGTTCGGCGCGCCGCGGTCAATCTTCCCGTCCGGATCGCCCGGGCCGCCGGTGAGCGCTCACCACCCGCGGGATCTCCCCGCGCTTGGGATCGATCCCGGGCCGCCGCCCTCCGGCTCGATTACCTCCTCCTGCTCGCCCGCGACCTCGGGTGGCTGGCGCCCGCGGAATGCGGCGCCCTCCGCCGGCGCGTCGCGGCGGTCGAGAAATTGCTTGCCACGGGGACCCGCAGGGGAAATGCTGATGGCCATCCATGAAACTCCTCCGGATGCCCCTCATCGCCCTCGCGGCCTCCCTGGCGGCGTGCGCGGAGCCTCCCCTCGACCCCGCCCGCCTCGACGCGATCGACCAGATCGTCGAACGCCAGCTCGCGAAGGGCAAGAATGTCGGCTTCGCCGTGGGGGTGATCGACGGGACCAAGATGTCGGTCCGCGGGTACGGCCGGATCGCCTGGGACTCCGATGCGAAGCCCTCGGGGACCACGATCTACGAGATCGGTTGGATCACCAGCGTGTTCACGTCGTGCCTGCTCGCCGACCTGGCGCGCGAGGGAGCCGTCGCTCTGAACGATCCCATCCGCCGCCACCTCCCGCCGGAGGTGAATGTCCCCCGCAGCGACAACGGGGAGATCACCCTCCAAGTCCTCGCCACCCACACCTCGGGCCTCCCCAAGCTCCCCATGAACCTGGGGCCCATCGACCAGGACCCCTACGCCACCTACGGGACCGAGAAGCTCTACGCCTTCCTCTCCGATCACCGGCTGCGATGGAAAGTGGACGAGCGGTACGAGGACTCGACCCTCGGAATGGGACTGCTCGGGCATATCCTCGAGCGCGCGGCGGGGAAGTCGTACGAAGAACTCGTGATCCGCCGGATCGCGGGCCCCCTCGGAATGCCCGACACCCGGATCATTCTCGCGGAGTCCTTGAAAGCCCGGCTGGCCCCGCCCTACGACGAGAACGGAAAGCCCGCCCGGAACTGGAATTTCCAGGCTTTGGCGGGCGCGGGCGCCCTGCGGTCGACCGTGAACGATCTCCTCCGCTTCCTGGCCGCCAACCTGGGACGGGGCGAGCCCAAGCTCGTCGAAATCCTGGGCTCCTGCCATGCGGCCCGCAGGTCGGTCAGCGACCGGCTCCGGATCGGCCTGGCTTGGCGACAGACCCCCGTCCGCTCGGGCGGCCATTGGGCGATCTGGCACAGCGGCAAGACCGGTGGGTACGCCAGCTGGATCGGATTCGTGAAGGAGTCCGGCACGGCGGTGATCGTCCTTTCGAACACCTCCGGCGACGCGGCCCTCAAGGCGGCCGAGTCGGTGGCGACGGAGATCCTCGAACTCCTCAACCCGTGACGATCGGGAGCAGGTCCGGGAATCGTCCGATCGTGAACCGCGCCCCCTCGAGTTCCCCCGGCATGGCGTAGCCGTACGTCACGGCGCACGCATCGATCCCCGCCGCCCGCGCGGTGGCGAG
>DATHFI010000339.1:0-4746 GCA_035490275.1 Planctomycetota bacterium | reverse complement strand
GAGCTCGACGGCATGGACCAGAAGGGGCGCACGGCCATCTACGTCCTGACGATCGCCGCGACGAACCGGCCGTGGGACCTCGACCCCGCGGTGCTCTCGCGGTTCGAGAAGAAGATCCTGATTCCCTTGCCCGACGCCGTCACCCGCGAGAGAATCCTGAAGATCCATCTCGAGAAGAAGGGCTACCGGACGCCCGTCGCCGGGGGCGACCTCGCGGAGATGACCGCGGGTTACAGCGGCCGCGAGATCGAGCGGTTCTGCAAAGAAGTGACGACCGGCATGATTGAGGAAATGAACCGCGAAATTCCGGGTCTAATAGACAAGGGCCTCGATCGCGTGAAACAGTACCGCCTGAAGGTGCGGGAGCTGACGCGGACCGACTTCGAGGTCGCGGCGCGGCTCATCCACGCCCAGACGACGCCCGAGGAGATGGCGAAGTTCGTGCGGTGGAAAGAATCGACAAAAGAAGAGTAATCATGAAGGCGGCGGTTCGACATCAGGAAAGCGGGGCCTATGAGTTCCGGGGCCACTGCATCCATAATGACCAGCCCGCTCCGACCCGGAATTTCAGCCTGAGCGGGCTGTTGGGCGCGATCCTGTGGATCGCCATCTGGACCATCGCCATCATGGCGGTCGTGTCCGATGACCTGCGGAGCCGGCATCGCGCGGCCGGGTACTGGAACTCCAGGAACCAAGGGACCCTGTCCGATGGCGGACGGCCCCTGCGAACGATCTCAGGGTACCCGGCTCATCGCGTTGAATGGCCTGAGCGATAAGATCACGAGGAGGTAATATGGCGCTTTCGACATGTCGGGATTGCGGTCGCGAGGTTTCGACCCGCGCCCACCACTGCGTGCACTGCGGCCGGCCCTGGCCGAGCGGCAACTGCTGCTCGCCCATCGTGACGGGCCTGCTCGTCGGCGTCGTGGCCCTCACGGCCGTCGGCGGGGCGATCTTCGTGAGGCACAAGTGCCGCCAGGCCCGGGAATGCCGCATCGAGCAGACGGAGCGCGGGTCCGACCGCACCCGGGTCGAATCGGTCCGGCACGCGGAAGACGCTCCGCAGCCGGCCCCGGCGCCCGCGGACCGCAAGTAGGAGCCGGGCATGGGCCTGTTCAAGTCCCGCAGCGACCGGAAGATCGAGCGCGACATCGAGATCCGCAAGGGCGTCGCGTCCCTGCGGCGCAACATCCGCGACCTCGGCAAGCACGAGTTCTCCTACATCGACAAGGCGAAGCGGGCGAAGAAGATCGGGGACAAGGACCAGCTCGTCTTCCTCAAGCGGATGCTCAAGAAGACCGCCGCGCAGAAACGGATGCGCGAGCGCCAGCTGCTCTCGATCGAGACCGCCGTGCAGATCAAGACCCAGGCGGAGAGCGACGCCGATTTCGCCCGCTCGATGAGCGCCGTCGCGAAGTCCATCTCCGAGGTCTACGGCGCCACCGACTTCGTGAAGACCCAGAAGAACTTCGAGAAGGCGATGATGCAGGCCGAGACGCTCCAGCAGCAGATGGACGTCTTCCTCGAGATGTCCTCCGAGCACGTCATGTCGGGCGAGGTCGAGGGCGAGAACGAGGTCATCTCCGACGCCGAGATCGACCGCATGCTCGACGAGGAGGTCGTCCACGAGGAGGAGAAGGGCGTGGACAGCGAGATCGAACGAGGACTGAAAGACATTCAAGACGAACTGGATAAAGAGGGGAAGTAACCGGTCTACAAGCGATTCTCGATTCTTGATTCTGGAATCTCGGAGATCCAAGAATCCAGAATCGGCCACGACCTCAAAGCGAGGACGAAACATGAACCTGCCCCCGGCCGCCCCGCCCCCGCCGATGTCCGGCTACCCGCCGGCGCCGATGGCCGCTCCCCCGCCGCCGCCCCCCAAGAAGTCGAGCGCGCTGAAGTGGATCCTCATCGGGTGCGGCACCTTCGCCTTCCTGGGCATTCTCTCGTGCGGCGGGTGCTTCCTCGTCGGATACCTCGTGATCAAGTCCGCGATCAACCAGGCCGTGGCCAAGGTGAAGCCGATCATCGCCTCCAACGAGACGGTGAAGTCGGAAATCGGGGAGCTCCGGAACGTCACGCCGCGGTTCGACTTCCGGTCCGAAAAACGGCACGGGAGGGAGACGATCTACTGCACCCTCGACGTGGAGGGGGACAAGGGCAAGGGCACCGTCGAGGTCAAGCTGTACGACCACGACAAGCGCAAGAATGAAGCCTACGTGACCCTGGTCTTCATCAACGAGGCCGGGAACAAGCGGACCCCCATCGGGACCTGGAGGCTCTACGACGACGGAAAGGGCAATGCCGGCTTCACGCCGGTGGACAAGCCGCCGCCCGACGATCCGCCCCACGGCTCCGAAGATTGACGGATGCCCAAGCACTTTCTGCTCGAGTCGTTCGAGAAGCACAAGAACCTCGGCATCCGCTGCTTCGACGCCGGCGACCTGCGCGAGGCGAAGTATCATTTCCTGAAGGCGGCCGAGTACCTCCTCGAACTGGCGCGCCAGTCGGACCCCGACCTGCGCAAGGTCCGCACGCGGCAGGCCGCGAAGCTCATCGAGCTCGCCAAGAATCTCAAGCAGAGGCGGCGGGCCGTGCGCGAAAAGGCGGCGGCCCGCGCGGCCGGCGGCGGCGCGAAGGACGACGAGGCGGGCGAAGTCCCCGAGGACTGGCTCGTCGCCGAGCGGCCGAAGATCCGCTTCGGCGACATCGCTGGCCTCGAGGACGTGAAGGAGCAGATCCGCGTCAAGATGATCTACCCCTTCACCCACGTGGAGCAGGCGAAGAAATATCGCATCCGGACCGGGGGCGGCATCCTCCTCTTCGGGCCTCCGGGGACGGGCAAGACGATGATCGCCAAGGCCGTCGCGGGCGAGCTCGACGCGACCTTCTTCGCGATCGCGCCGAGCGAGATCCTCAACAAGTGGGTCGGGGAGAGCGAGAAGAACATCCGGAAGCTCTTCGACGCGGCCCGCCGGTGCGCGCGCGCCGTCATCTTCATCGACGAGGTCGAGGCGCTCACCCCGCCCCGCCGCGACGGCGAGAGCGGCGGCGTCATGCAGCGCGTCGTGCCCCAGATCCTCAACGAGCTCGACGGCTTCGACCGCAAGGAGGGCCAGAACCTCCTCTTCATGGGCGCCACGAACGAGCCGTGGAACATCGACACGGCCATGCTCCGGCCGGGGCGCCTCGACGAGAAGATCTACGTCGGCCTCCCCGAAGCTCCGGCGCGCCGGAAGATCCTCGAGATGAACCTGGGCGACGTGCCCCTCGATGGCGACGTCGACCTCGACCGGATCACCTCCCGGCTCGAGGGCTACAGCGGCGCCGACATCGCCTACCTCTGCCGCAAGGTCGCGGAGGAGACGTTCCTCGATTCGGTCGAGAAGAAGATCGACCGCCAGATCGGCGCGGGCGATTTCGACCGGGTCCTGCTCAAGCTCAAGCCGTCGGTGGCCCGGGTCGACCTCGACCGATTCAAGAAATTCAAGGCGGGCGGGGTTTGAATCGGTCCTGGAAGATCCAGGTCGCGATTTTCGCGGCAATGGCGGCCACGGCCGTCATCCTCCTCCTCAACTATCTGGAAGTCGACCGATACCCGAAGGGGCTCGACTCCCCGCCGGGGCCGCGCAACGCCGAGGTGCCGATCTGGTTGCCGCGGCTGATGCTCCATGGATGCGTTTATTGCGAGACCTGCCCCCACCGGTTCGTGCTCTCCGAATGCCGGCTCTCGGTCACCGTGACCGACCACGACGGCTGGTACCGGCTCTTCTGGGCGGGCGACGACACGTACGTTTACGATGACCCGGCTCAAGTTGTCGCCGCTCTGCAGAACACCACGGCGGAGGTGACGGACTCGATCTGGACGATCCGCGGAAGGTACGTGCCCGTGGAGACCACCGCCCCTCACCCCTGCCCCGCCGCCGCGGGCGAGGTCGAACTCCGCTACCGGCTCCGGCACGGGGCCTTCCCGGGATTCGGCCGGCCCGCGGTCGACCCGAGCGGAACCCTGGCCGTCGCCCGCGCCTTCTACTGGGTCCAGCGAAAATCCCCGAACGACCGCGCGGGGGATTTGTGGTGGGAGTTGGAGAATCCCGACTCGTTCGCCGGGACGCGCAAGGCGCTGTGCCCGTGCGGACGTTGAAGCGCAGGTGTCAGTCTGTCGTTATCATGATTGCATGCTCGTATCCCTCATCGCCCTCTTGATCCTGCAGCAGACTCCTCCCGCCAAGAAGCCAGTTCCGCTGCCGGGTTCGTACGCCCATCCCTTCCACGCCTACAAGATCCTGCTCCCGCCCCAGTGGGTCCGGGGAAAGAACCAGGGCCAGGCGCACGCCAGTTTCTACGCCCCGAAGCTCGAGGCCTACATTCCCCGCGTCGACCTCCACGTCCAGAAGCCCGTCAAGGAATTCGGCGCGTACATGGCGGAGTGGCGGAGTTCCTTCCGGAAGTCCCTTCCCGACGCGGCCTTCACCACCGACGAGGTGACGAGCGTCCGCGGCCGGACCGCGCAATTCCTCGAAGTCACCTTCACGGACGGCGGCATTCCCATGAAGTCGATGTGGATGGCCGTCGGGCGCGACGACCGCCTCTACCTCCTCGGCTGGGCCTGCACCGCCGCGTTCTACGACCGCTTCGCGCGGACAGTCGAGGCGATGTTCCGGTCGCTCCGCATCTACGCCGAGCCCGAGGTCCCGATCGAGACGAAAAAAACCTACGACCGGACGTACGGCGAGGCCGAGA
>DATHFI010000338.1:0-2510 GCA_035490275.1 Planctomycetota bacterium | reverse complement strand
GGATGAGCGGGCCGCCGAGCACGGCGAGAATCTGGACCGCCATGCGCCGCAGGGGCTCGGGCGAATTCTGCAGCATCTCCAGGATCGGCGCGCCGCCGCCGTCCGCCGCCAGCGTCTGGAGCTTCGACTGGAGCCCGATCTTGAATTCCCGGGGCGTGGCCGCGGCCTCGACTTTCGACCGCACCGCCTGCGCGAGGAATCCGGCAAGCAGCGGGAGCCGCCGCGCTTCGAGCGCCCCCCGGGCCCAGAGGCGGACCGTCTCGGTGAGCAGGCGCAGCGCGTCGCGATCGGTCTCCGAGATCAGGCAGGACTGGAGCGGCTCGCGGAGCGTCGAAATGAGCTGGTCCCGGCTATCCCCGGTCGCGTCGGCGAGGAGGCGGGTCACCATGAGGATCGCCCGGCGGCGCCACGTCACCTCGGGCTCGGCCATGCACGAGGCGAGGCGGGCGACGAGGGCGTCCGCGAGGTCCCCGAGATCGCCGAACCGGAGCGTCTCGGTCATCAGCGGGAGTTCCTTCTCGGAGCGCTCCGAGAGGAAGTACTCGAGGGGCGACACGAGGCAGGCCCGGGCGCGGAGGTCGACGCGGATCACGAGGTACGCCGGCGCGGCCTTGACCGGCGCGATCGGGATCGGCTCCGATTCCTCATCCAGGCCCGGCTGCTCCTCGCTCCCGGCCCGGGGCACCGTGGGAAGATGCATGTCCGAGATGCGCTCCCGCTTCGTCCCGTCCTCCTGCGCCTTGAAGACCAGGTGGCGGGTGCGGGTGGCCCCGATGATCCCTTCCGCCGTGACGACGTCCGCGACGGCGATCACGCTGATCAGGACGCGGATCTCGTCCTGCGGCGCCCCGGCGAGGACCGAGAAGCTGCGCAGCCGCTTGGTCCGAAGCTCCTCCGTGAGGAACGCCGCGATGTCCGGCGCCTCCTCGACCGGTGCCGCCATGCCGTTCACGAGGAGGCCGCCATCGCCCAGGGAGACCGTGATGCGCCCCGCCTGGTCGAGGAGCTCTTCGAGCGCCTGCGCCGCGGCCGCGAAGGAGGCGTCGCACAGCTCCTGCCCCGGCGGGTAGAGCCGCAGGTTCTCCGCCGACCCCTTGAGAAACCGCATGGCCCGCCAGAAAAGCTTGAGATCCTCGCCCCGCAGGAGGCGCTCGGGGGCCAGTCCCGTGAGGCGCAGGGCCGCGGTTTCGCTCTCGCGCGCCACGTAGCGACGCTGGACGATGTCGGCGTTGACGATCCGCTCGCCGTCGAGGATCTCGTCCCAGTGGTCCGGCGGCGCGTTGGGCTTGTCCATGGGGGCCGCGAGCCCGGCGATCAGGGCCTCGAGCTCCCGCGTTTCGAGTCCCTTCTGGAGCGTCAGGGTGCCGACCAGGCGATCGACGAGGAGCAGCCGGAGCTCGGGGAGGCCGGGGGCGGAGTCCACGGCGTGCGCCTGCCCGTTCACGCGCAGCTCGCGGGGCGCCGTGGAGAACGTGACGCGGGGGGCCTTGGAGACGAACGCATTCCAGGCCGCCATGGCCTTGTCCCGGTGGGATTCCGCGATCAGCTTCCATTGCGGGTAGATGCGCCGGATCCGGACGCACGACTTCAGGGTGTCCATGAAGGCGAAGGCGGCCTCGATCGCCTCCGGCGAGAGCGGATCCGTGACCTCGGGAAGGCGCGCGGTGCGGGCCGGGCGCGAGGGCTCCGTGCTCTCCTCCACCTCGGCCAGTTCGTAGGCGCCGCGCGCGACCTGGGCGTGGAAGACCATTTCCGCGCGGACGCCCGCCTGGTCCACGGCGCGGAGGCGAAGGACCGCCGAGGCCCGGCGATGGATGCGCAGCTTCGAGTCCTCGGTGAGCATCCGGTAGCGGACATCGCGGACGTACCCGGAGGCGAACTCCCAGTCGTCGGGGGCCCCGTCCGGCACCTGTCGGATCATCCCGGCCTCCGCCGCCAGGTCCACACCGTCGAGCACCGCCGCCTCGTGCTGGCCCAGGGTTTCCTGGAGCGTCTGGAGGTCGAACTGGGTCCCGAGGACGGCGGCCCGGCCGAGGAGCTCCCGCGTTTCCGCCGCGAGGGCCTCGACGACCGACCGGATCACCTCTTCGACCGACACCGGCAGGTCGGAGCGCTCGATCCCCGACACCTTCCATCCTTGGACGCCCTTCTGGATCCGGCCCCGAAGGATCATCGACCGGACCGCCTCCGTCAGGTACAGGGGGTTCCCCTGCGCGGCTTTCGCGAGGGTCTCGGCGAAGCTGGAGGGGAGCTTGGCCTCCGGAAGGAAGGCGTCGACCATGCGCAGGAGGCTCGCCATGGGGAGCGGGCCCAGCGCGACCGACTGCATCTTCAGCGCCTTCGTGAAGTCGAGGATGAACTCGACGAGCGCCCGGTCCCGCTCGGGGCGGAGCGAGCGCGCGTCCCCCGAGAGCGCCAGGGCGGCGCCGACGACGACCTGGGGGTCGGCCGCCAGCGACCGGAGGAGATCGAGCGTGCCCCGGTCGACGTGCTGCGCCTCGTCGACGAGA
>DATHFI010000337.1:0-3856 GCA_035490275.1 Planctomycetota bacterium | reverse complement strand
GGAGGAAAGGTCCTGAAGCGAGTGGAGTCGGAGGATGTCGTCCCGGACTTCCAGGGACCATTCGCGGCGACGCCGCTGCAGGAGGCCCTGGAGCTCCGAAATCGTCGGGTAGCCGTCCCTTCCCGTGAAGCAGCGGGCGTCGTCGATGAGGACGACATCGGCCCGATTCCCGCGCTCCAGCACCGCCTCCAATTCCAGGAGGACGGGAGTGTCCTGGTCTCCGCGCGCGGTGATCCCTCCGGAATAGTGAGCGTCGAGCCAGAAGAGGCAGGGTTCCGGGATTTTCCTCGCCACCTCGCGGAGGACCGCGCCGCTGTCCCCCTGAAGGAGCGTGATGTGGGGCCATTTCGCGAAGAGCCGGACGGCCTGCTCGTGGAGCGCCCGGTCGAGCTCGATGGAGATGATCTTGGTGAAACTGGCGCGCACCGCGCGCACCATGTCGCCCAGGTAGGTGCCGGTTTCGACGAGCGTCTTGAGCGAGAACCGGCCGGCGTATTCCCGGACCGTCTCCTGCTTGCACAAGGACGGGACCGGGTCTGGTTTACCGTTCCGGAGCCACGCGCGAAGCTCGGCGCGGCCTCGAAAGCGCGTCAGGACGTCGTACAGAAACGTCCGCTTGATCGCGGCCTTGATCGCGTTCATCGGTTGGCGCGGTACCAGTCGACGGTGGCGCGGAGCCCGTCCTCGAGAGTGGTCTTCGCCTCGAACCCGAAGAGTTTCCGCGCCCGCGACGTGTCGAGCGCCCGCCGCGGCTGGCCGTCGGGCTTGTCGGCGTTCCAGCGCAGCCGGCCCCGGAAGCCGGTGAGCTCCGCGATCTTCGTCGCGAGATCCCGGATCGAGATTTCCCGGCCGCTCCCGAGGTTGACCGGCTCCTGGCCGTCGTATCGTTCCGCGGCGAGCAGGATTCCCTCCGCGCAATCCTCGACGTAGAGAAACTCCCGCGTCGGAGTGCCCGTGCCCCAGAGCTCGATTTCCTCTCCCCCCTCCACGCACTTGCGGATCAGCGCGGGGATGACGTGGGAGGTCTCGAGGTCGAAATTGTCGTGGGGTCCGTAGAGATTCACGGGCATCACGAAAATCGCGTTCATCCCGTACTCGGCCCGGTACGCCTGCGACTGGACGAGGAGCATCTTCTTCGCCAAGCCATAGGGGGCGTTCGTCTCCTCGGGATAGCCGTTCCAGAGCTCCTCCTCGCGGAAGGGGACCGGCGTGAATTTCGGGTAGGAGCAGATCGTGCCTAGGGAGACGACCTTCGGCACCTCCGCGAGCCGGCTTTCCTCGAGGAGCTGGACGCCCATCATCAGGTTCTCGAAGAAGAACTGGCCGGGATGCCGTCGATTGGCCCCGATGCCGCCGACCACGGCCGCGGCATGGATGACGAGGTGCGGTTTGGAGTCGGCGATCAGGCGCCGCGCCGCGTCGCGGTCGACGAGGTTGTAGTCCGCCCGGCGCGGCACGACTACTTCCGCGCCACGCGAGCGGAGCCGCGCGACCAGGTGGCGGCCCAGGAATCCCGCGCCCCCCGTCACCAGCGTGCGGCGGCCCGACCAGAAATCCGGCATGGACGGTTCATCATAAGCGGCAGACACGCGGCCCGCAATTGGGTATGTTGGAGCGTCTCGCGATTGCTCCACCGGATTCCCGACCATGAAATTGTCCGTTGTAATGCCGGTGTACAACGAAGTTGATCACATCGAGAAAATCGTCCGGGCCGTGCTCGCCGTGACGTTGGAAAAAGAACTGATCATCGTCGACGATTGCTCGAAGGACGGCACGCGGGAACGGCTGGCCGCGATCGCGAAAACCCCGGGGATTCGCGTCCTCCACCACACCGTGAACCGGGGGAAGGGCGCCGCTCTCCGGACGGGCTTCGCCGCGGCGGAGGGGGACATCGTCATCGTGCAGGACGCCGACCTGGAGTACGACCCGCAGGAATATCACAAGCTGCTCGCGCCGATCCTCGACGGCAGGGCGGACGTGGTCTACGGCTCGCGGTTCGCCGGCGGCGAATCGCACCGCGTCATGTACTTCTGGCACTGGGTGGCCAACAAGATGCTGACGCTCCTCTCGAACATGCTCACGAACCTGAACCTCACCGACATGGAGACCTGCTACAAAGTGTTCCGCCGGGAGGTCCTCCAGAAGATCAGGATCCGGGAGAACCGCTTCGGCTTCGAACCCGAGATCACGGCCAAGGTCGCCAAGCTCAAGTGCCGGGTCTACGAGGTCGGAATTTCCTATTCCGGTCGGACGTACGAGGAAGGCAAGAAGATCGGCTGGAAGGACGGCCTCCGGGCGATCTGGTGCATCCTCCGATACAACCTCGGGAGGTGAGGAGATACGTGGCGGGGCCGCTTCGAGTATCCAGATCCCAGATCCCAGCGCTCCGAGGCCCCTGAGCGGCGAGTTGCCGGCCAAACCTGGCGATGCATTGGCGATCTGGCTCGAAACCTGAGGCCTCGGACACTCGAGTCTGGGGTCTGGTATCTGGGAACTGACCCCTTGCGGGAGTTTGCATGACGGTGGTCCTTCCCGTGGCGGCCGGAGCGCTCCTGGTGGCGCTCTTCGCCGGGACCGCCGGAGACGTCCGCCGCGCCCTGCTCAAGGGAACGGTGGCGTGGGGCGTCGCGGTCGTGTCGATCACCGAAATCCTCAGCCGCATTCACGCCTTCACTTTTGTCGGTGTTCTTATCGCATGGGCGTTGATCCTGGCGGGCATCGCAACCTATGTCATCCTGGCTCGAGGCATCCGCAGCCTGAGGCCTCACATCCTTTGGCCCGACCACTCGCGTCCGGCGTGGATCGCGGTCGGCGTCATCCTCCTGATCGTCGCCGTCGTCGCCCTCTTCGCGCCTCCCAACAACTGGGATTCGATGACCTACCACATGGCGCGCGTGGAGCATTGGATCCAGAACCGCACGGTAGATCCCTACCCCACAAACATCCTGCGCCAGATCTATCCGTCACCGTGGGCCGAGTGGGCCATCGCCCATTTCCAGCTCCTGGCGGGATCGGACCGCTTCGCCAATCTCATCCAGTGGCTCGCGCTGGCGGGCCTCGTGGCGGCGGCGCCGCTCCTCGCCGATCAGCTGGGAGCGGGATCGCGCGGCCGGTGGTTCGCCGCGGTTCTCTGCGTCACGATGCCGATGGCGATCCTCCAGGGGTCGAGCACCCAGAACGATCTCGTGGCCTCGTTCTGGCTCGTGGCGTCGGCCCATTTCGCACTGCGATTCGCCGACGGCCCCTCGTGGAGGGAAGGAGGATGGGCGGGAGCGGCTTTGGGGTTGGCCGCGCTCACGAAGGGCACCGGCATTCTCTTCGGGATCCCGATCGTGGTCCTGATGACGGGGGCCGCACTCCATCGCGTGGGATGGCGCGCCCTGGGTCCGCTCGCGGTGGCCTTGGCTCTGGCGGTCGGCCTCAACGCGGGCCATCTGGTTCGAAACGTCGCGACATTCGGGAACGCCGCCGGCCCGCCCGGGGAGATGACGCGACATGGAAACGAATCACACACCCCCGGGGCGACTCTTTCAAATGTCATTCGAAACGCCGCGCTGCACCTGGCGACGCCCCGCGTTTCGTGGAATCACAAAGTGGTCGCCGGCGTGGGTGCGCTCCATCGCGTGCTCGGTTTGGATGTCGATGATCCCCGGACGACGTGGGGAGCGGAACAATTCCACCTGACCCGGAAGATCATCCACGAGGACCACGCCCCTCAGCCGCTCCATGCGGCGCTCTTCGCGTTCATCGTCGGGGCGGTGCTCTTAATACGGAGGCTGAGGAGCGACCGGACGCTTCTCCTGTGGACGCTCGGCTTGGCCGCCGGGTGGGTCCTTTTCAGTTTCGCGGTGAAGTG
>DATHFI010000336.1:0-4510 GCA_035490275.1 Planctomycetota bacterium | reverse complement strand
GGGCGGAGAGGTTTCCGCTTCTCGGAGATTCTCGGGGGAATGAGGGGTCTCAAGGAGGGCCGTCCGACCCGCCCCGCCATCAATCCTGGCGGGCCGCTTCTCCGGAGGCGAGGTTCAACCGGCGCAACTTGCGGTAGAGCGAAGAGACCCCGATTCCCAGTCGCCGCGCCGTTTCGTCCCGGTCCCGTCCCGCCTGCTCCAGGACGCTCCGGATGTGCTCCCGCTCGAATGATTTCAGGGCCTCGCGCAATTGGGTGATTGGGCGCGCCACGACCCGGACAATGTGGGCCGGGAGGTCCTCCAGCCCGACGGTCTCCCCGTCCCTCAGGATCATCGCCCGCTCGATGACGTTCTGGAGTTCCCTGACGTTCCCGCGCCACTCGTAGGCCATCAGCGCCTCCATCGCGGCCGGGTCCACGCCCCGATAGCTCCGCCGGAGCTCCCGGTTGAGGCGCGCCATGAAATGGGGGACGAGGTCCGGGATGTCCTCGGGCCGCTCCCGGAGCGGGGCGAGCTTGATTTCCACCACGCTGATCCGGAAATAGAGATCCTCGCGGAAGAGCCGGCGGGCGATCTGCTCCCGGAGGTCCCGGTTCGTGGCGCACATGATCCGCGCGTCGAGCCGGATCGGGCTCACCCCGCCGACGCGCACGACCTCCTTGCGGTCGATGGCGCGCAGGAGTTTCGCCTGCAGGGCGATGTCGAGCTCGCCGATCTCGTCGAGGAAGAGCGATCCCCCCTCGGCCGTTTCGAGGAGCCCCTTCTTTTCCGCCGTCGCCCCCGTGAACGCCCCCCGGACGTGGCCGAAGAGCTCGCTCTCCATCAGCGTGGCCGGGATCGCCGCGCAGTTGATCGGCACGAACTTCTGGTCGCGCGTCTCCCGGCAGGCGTCGTGGAGGGCCCGGGCGACGATCTCCTTGCCGGTCCCGCTCTCCCCGGTGACGAGCACGGTGCTCGGCGCGGAGGAGAGCTTCCGGATCATCTCGAGCACCCCCTTCATCTGGGGGCTGCGCCCGATCAGCGGGTCGGATCCGCGCCGGCGCGGATCCCGCTCACCCGAAGGCTCGCGCCGGTCCAGGGCCTCGCGGACGCTCCGGAGAAGCCCGTCGTCGAGGTGAAACCGGGCGGGGCGGCGGTGCTTGCCGGGCGCGGGAGCCGGGAGCGGAAGGACCGCGGTCCCGGGAAACTCCGCGCGCACCGGTCCTTCGAGGCTCTCGTGCGGAGGGCCGGCCTCGAAGAGCACGAGGTCGAAGCCGCCGTGGCGGAGCAGGCGGAGCGCGGTCGGGGAATCGGGGGCGGTGGAGCAATCGAAGCCCTGCCCCTGGAGGAAGATCGACAGAGCCTCCCCCACGGCCGGGTCGTCGTGCGCGATGAGAATGGATTCGCCCATGGGTTCGAGAAGTATACCCGGACTTCTCACAAGTGAGAAGTAAAAAATGGAATTGTCTCACTAGTGATAATCGCGGGACGGAATCGCCGGACTTCTCGGGGAGGAGACGGGGCACGGCCTTTGCTTACAATGGGTCGCCACCCCGGGGAGGAGTCTCGAGTGGGTCGATCCTGGACCGAATCGGAGTGCGTCCGAAAGGTCCTGGAGCTCGGGCAGGACGCCCGCGCGACCGCTCCGGGGAGGCGTAGGGGAGGAATCTCGATGAGGACAAGGGGCGGCTGGACGAACATGGAGGGTCGATCGATGGCGACGCGGGACAAGGACAAATCGGCCGTTGTGGCGAGGATGCCCGCGCAGGAGACGCGGAGCGACGACACGGTGGCGCTCCTCCGGGAGCTCGTGGCCCACCTGCGGGCGAATCGGACGGAACTGCGCGAACACTGGGCGCGCCGTATCACCGAGGCGAAACTGCTCACGGCGATGACGAAAGAGGAGATCTTCGCCGAGGCGACCTCCGTGTACGACAACTACGTCGAGGTGCTCGAAACCGGAAGCGTGGACGCCCTCCAGGCGTACGCCCGCAACCTGTCGGAACGCATCATCCCGCGGGGCGTCGAGACGCACGAAGTCGTCGGCATCGTCCTCCTCCTCCGCGACGTCCTGGCCCGCTCCCTGTTCAGCAAGTACAAGCAAGACTTCGCCCTCCTCAACCGGGTGCTCGACGCGTACGAGCCCGCGGCCAACCGCATCGCCAACACGGTGGCCGTCGGCTTCGTCCAGGAGCGCGAGCGCATCATCCGCCAGCAGCAGGAGGCGATCCGCGAACTGTCGACGCCCGTGCTCCAGGTGCGCGAGCGGCTCCTGATCCTTCCCATCATCGGCGTCGTGGACGCCCAGCGCGCGCGGCAGCTCACCGAGCAGCTCCTCCGGGGCATCCGGTCCAACCGCGCCAAGGTGGTCGTCATCGACATCACGGGCGTGCCCGCCGTCGACTCCAAGGTCGCGAACCACCTCGTGCAGACCGTCGAGGCCTCCCGCCTCCTCGGCGCGACCGTGATCGTGACGGGCCTCTCCTCGGAAATCGCCCAGACCCTGGTGACGATCGGCGTCGATCTCGCCAAGATGAAGACCGTCGGCGACCTCCAGGGAGGCATCGAGGAGGCCGAGCGGCTCCTGGGCTACCAGGTCACGCAGGTTTCGGAACCCAAGCCCTCGTTGGAGCAGGCGAAGTAAGGACCGATCTTAGTTGGGTCGAGGGAGGCCGGATGGAAGTTCCGATCCTCAAGCAGGGCAACTACCTGATCGCCAGCATCCAGGCGGCGCTCAGCGACGCGGACCTCCTCCGCCTGCGGGACGACCTCGCTCAGCGCGTGGGCAGGTTCCGCTCCAAGGGGGTCATCATCGATGTGACCGTCCTGGACGTCATGGATTCCTTCGCGGTCCGCACCCTTCGGAGCATCGGGCAGATCCTGAAGATGCGCGGCGCCGAGACCGTCATCGTGGGAATCCAGCCGGAGGTCGCGTTCGCGATGGTCCAGCTGGGCCTGAGCCTGACCGACGTGTGGACGGCCCTCGACCTGGAGGAGGCCCTCTCCTTCCTGGACCGCCTCGCCAAGGCGGGTCACGCGAATGAATGACGAGGTGACGATCCCGATCGGGTCGGACCAGGACATCGTCACCGCGCGCCAGCGCGGACGGGCCCTGGCGGCCAAGCTCGGATTCTCCTCCACCGACCAGATCGCCATCGCGACGGCTATCTCCGAGCTCTCGCGCAACATCGTCGAGTACGCCAAGAAGGGCGAGATCGTCCTCGGCCCGGTGAAGGGGCACGACAACGGCCAGGCGGGGATCCAAGTCATCGCCCGGGACAAGGGCCCCGGCATTCCGGACATCGGCCTGGCGATGAAGGACGGCTACTCGACCAGCCGGAGCCTCGGTCTGGGGCTCCCCGGCACGCGGCGGCTCATGGACGATTTCGAGGTCGTCTCGGAATCGGGCAAGGGAACCACGGTCATCATTCGGAAGTGGTTTCGATGAGCGGAGTCGTACAATCCTCCGGCCGCCTTCCCGGGCTCCAGTGGGCCGCGGTCTCCCTCCCTCTTCCGGGTGAAACGGTATCGGGCGACCTCTTCCTCGTGCACGCCATACCGAATGGGGTGCTGCTCGGCGTGGTGGACGCCCTAGGCCACGGTCCGGAGGCCGCCGTCGCCGCGCGCACGGCCGTCGCGGCCATGGATCGTCACGCCGAGTCGCCGATCATCCCCCTCTTTCAGCAGAGCCACGAGGCCTTGACGGGGACGCGCGGCGTAGTCGCGGCGCTCGCGGCGATCAACGTCAAGGAGTCGACCCTGACGTGGGCGGCCGTGGGGAACGTGGAGGGGGTGCTGGTCCGCTCCAAGCCTGGGTCGCGGCGCGTCTCGATCATTCAGATCGGCGGCGTCGTGGGATACAAGCTGCCCCGGCTCTCCGATTCCGCCCCGATCCGGCTCGCCCGAGGCGACCGGCTGGTCTTCGCCACCGACGGGATCCGGGAAGGATTCACGGAGGCCCTCAACGCGATCGACCCTCCCGCGCGGCTCGCGGAAACCCTGATCCAGCGCTACGTCAAGGGGACCGACGACGCGCTGGTGCTTGTCGCGCAATACGCGGGTGAGGATTCATGACCGGCCCCTCCGCGGACCTGGCCCGTGATTACGGCTCCGCGCTGAAGGCCTATCTCCAGGGCGGCGGCGAGGCGGAGCTGAAGCGGGCGTACGACCTCGGCCGCCTGGCCATGAACGAGGAGACGGGCCTTCTCGCCATGGTGCTCCTCCACCGGCAGGCGCTCGATGCCGCCATCCGGAAGATGCGGAACTCGACCCGGGCGTTCGCGCGGGCCATGGAATTCCTCGCGGAATCCCTGGCGCCCTTCGAGATGGCGCACCGCGGATTCCAGGACGCCTACGCGAGGCTCCGCGAGCTCACGGGCGAATACGAGATGGTGATCGCGGAGCGGGTGCGCGAGCTCCGCAACGCCGAGGCCCGGTACCGGGCGCACGTCGAGCTCATTCCCGCGGTTACGTACATCGAGTCGCTGAAGACGGGCGACACGGTCTACATCAGCCCGCAGGTCGAGGCGAT
>DATHFI010000335.1:0-2711 GCA_035490275.1 Planctomycetota bacterium | reverse complement strand
GCCGGCGCTGTAGGACGTATCCGGACAGTAGGGGGAGCGACACGCTCGGCTCCACCCACGCCATGGCGTACTTCGCCCGTTTCTTGATCTTGCCCCAGGAGCGCGCCTCGGACAAGGTGGAGCTCGAGAGCCCGCCGTCCGCGGTCACGGCCGTCGTCACCTGGATGGCGTACTCGTGGCCCCGCTCCAGCCCGAAGATGTAACTCATGACGATCGAGTCGTTGATGTAGTTCTTCGGGACGCCGCCGGCCACGTAGATCGCCGCCGTCATCTTCGACTTCACGACGACCTGCGTGAGCTCGTAATTGTCCTGGATCGAATCGATGGAGACCGGCGTCCGCCCCGCGCGGAGCGCGTCGTGGTGGTGCTGGGTGAGCCCGATGCCGATCGAGCTGTCGTTGATCGCGGGGGAGAAGACGGGGATCCCCATCTTGCGGCAGGTGACGAGGATCGACTGGTCGTCGTCGAGCTGGGCGGCGAGGTGGTCGATGAACTGGCGGCTCGAGTAGGTCCCGGGCTTGAGCTTGTCGGCCATCTTCCCGCACCACAGGTCGGTGTCCCAGAACTTCTCCTCGTCGACGTACGTGTCGTAGATGCGGTCGATGAAGAGGTCGCGGAGCTGGGTGTCGTCGGCGTCGATGTCCCCCTGGAAGTGGCGGAAACCGCGCGCCTGGTAGATGTCCTGGTAGAGGATCGCGCCGGTGGAGACGACGACGTCCACGGCGCCCGAGGCGATGAGGTCGCGGATCACCTGGCGCAAGCCCGCGGCGATAAGCGGGCCGGCGAGGCCGAGGAGGACGGTGGGCCGGGCGGGGTCGGTGAGCATGCCGCGGAGGACCTCGCCGCAGAGCCCGATGTTGCGCGCCTGGATCGACATGCCCGCCATGTTCTCGACGAGGTCGGCGATCGTGGTGTCGGGTTTCAGGGCGAGCGAACGGACGGGTCGGGATAACAGCTGGGTCTTGCGCTTGCGGTCCGCGGACGACAGCTCGTGCGAGGTGCCCGAGTTATCGTTCGCCATTGCGGGACATTGTAATGATCGAATAAGAACGCGCAAGCAATTACCCTGCGAAGTCGTGGGTCGAGCGTCGAGGGTCGCGAGTCGAAAACACGCAGTCGCGCGTCGACGGTCACGAGTCGCGGGTCGGGACGTCCAATGTGTGGTAGTCTCAGGACCGAGGAAAAGGGGCACCCATGAGTCACCGTCCGGCGGACGCGGCCTCGTCGGTCACGACCGCGATCGGCTGGTTCGGCCTCGCCGTCCTGGCGTTTCTCGCGGTGTGGGAGATTCCGAAGGAAGCGCTCTCCTGGTGGGTGAAAATCGCCGCGGGCGCGATGGGATCGCTCGCCTTCATCGGCTACGGCGTCGAGGCGCTCTCGCAGGAGCTCACGGTGCGGCGGTGGGCGATCAGCCAGTTCATCTTCACCACGGTCGGGGTCGCGCTCGTGGTCGCGGCGATCCTCAACTCCAACGTGCTCGGCCTCGGGCGCGCGCTCATGATCGTCTTCGCGCTGGTCTACCTCCTCGGCGCGGCCTTCTGCGCCGCGGCGGCGAAAGATCTGTTCTGAGGACCGGTCCGTGATCCCCGAGCCGGTCGATCTGCACCGAGTACGTGGCGCGCTGCAGGCCATCGCCGAGGCGCGCAGGCACCCGCGCGGAATCGATGGAGCCTGGCAATCCTTCCGATCGTGGTGCGAGGGGCGGGGGCGCCGCGTCGCCGAGTCCTTCGACCAACCGCCGCTCCAGTACCACCAGCTCCAGGACCTCTACGCGTTTGGTATCGAAACGTCCCCTCCGCGCTTCGACTTCCTGCGCTCCGCCGGCCGGAACATCGCATCGGGCCTCTGGAGCGATCGCCTTCCGGAGTTCCTCTCGGCGGGCTTGACGCCGTCCGCGTCGGTGCCCGAAGTCGCAGAGGCGCTCTTCCGACGCTTCATGCGCGAGTACTCGATCGTCACGTACGCGTACCGCGCGTCGCACAGGTCGGGTGGACTCTCGGTCTCCCTGGAGTACGCCGATCCCGAAGCGATGGGGAAGTACCTGCGTTCGCACGGGCTCGATCCCGCGGAGTCCTTCCGGAGGAGCTTCCTCGTCGTCGCCGCCACGATCGAGGCGGTTCTCGAGCGGTTCGTGGCGCCGTGGAACGCGCGCCAATTTCGAGGGGATCCGGAAACCGGGCGCATCGAGATCAAGTTCGCGGCCGGCGCGGGCTTCAATTTTCACGGGATCATCGGGACGCTCGCGGAGCGGACCCGGGCCTTGGAGTCGAGCGCCGCGGAGCGGCTTCGCCTGCGCGGCCTCGAGCAGGACCTGATCCTCCGGAGCGCCGTGATGAGAGGGGCTTGGGAGAAGATTCGTCGCGCCGGCTCGTCCGAGGAACTAATCCTGCTGCGGGGCGAACCGGGGACGGGCAAGACGCACCTCGCGCAGCGGATCCACGAGATGAGCGCGCACGCCGGCGGCCCGTTCGTGGAAGTCGCGATGACCGCGGACGTCGGGTCGGAGGGATTGGTGCAAAGCCAGCTTTTCGGCCACGCGCGGGGCGCCTTCACCGGGGCGCACGAGGCGCGCGAGGGGCTCTTCGCGCAGGCCCATGGCGGCACGATCTTTCTCGACGAGATCGGCGATGCCGGGCCGGAGCTCCAGGCGAAGCTGCTGCGCGTGATCGAGAAGAAGACGTTCCGGCCGGTCGGATCGGGACGCGACGTCA
>DATHFI010000334.1:0-3855 GCA_035490275.1 Planctomycetota bacterium | reverse complement strand
TCCCCTCCTCGTGCCGGTCGAAGACGAAGCCGTTGATCGCCGCGTCGTCGGCGTACTTCTTGATCGTGTCCTGCGCGAGGCGCAGGTACGAGATCCGGAGGCTCCGGACGAAGGCGTCCGAAAGTTCAAGGCCCTCCGACGCGAGCGTCCGCAGGATCGACTTCGTGATGTCGAGCGCCATCCGGGTCAGGCCCAGGGACGGATCGTCGGGCGAGAGGGGCTGGTGCTTGTGGTCGTAGGCGTCGGAAATCTCCACCTCGCAGATCCGGCGCGTCGCGCAGTTGCGGAAGACCTCGCCGAGGAACCCGATCTCGAGCCCCCAGTCGCTCGGGATGCGGACGTTTCGGGCGAGGTCGACGGAGAGGCCGAACTCCCCGGCGAGCGGATAGCGGAAGCTGTCCAGGAACGCGAGGTACGGGTGATAGCCCACCATTTTCAGGAGGGTCCGCACGAGCGGCGAGACGAAGAGCCGCGTGACGCGCCCGTGGAAGCGGTCCGTGATGCGCGCGTAGTAGCCCTTGGCGTACTCGTAGGCCAGGCCGGGGTGGACGACGGGGTAGCAGAGCCGGGCCAGGATCTCGCGCGAGTACGTGAGGATGTCGCAATCGTGGAGGGCGATCGCCTTCGCCTTCTCGTCCGCGAGGATGAATCCGAAGCACATCCACACGTTCCTCCCCTTCCCCGGGGGGCCCGCGCTGATGCCGTTCGCGGAGAGCTGGTCGTACATCTTGGTGAGGCCGGGCCCGTCGTTCCACACGATGCGCTTTTCCTGGGGCAGCGCGGCGAAGAACTCCCGGGCCTTGCGGAACTGGTCCGCGTCGGCCTTGTCGAGGCCGATGACGACCTGTTTCAGGTATTTGACCTTCTTGAGCTCGTCGACGATGCGGGGCATCGCCGCGCCCTCGAGCTCGGAATAAAGGCAGGGAAGGAGGAGCGCGATGGGGGTGCTTCGGGAGTATCTCTTGAGCTCCGCCTCCATCCGGTCCAGGTTGTTCGTCGTGAACCGGTGCAGGGTGGAGATGACGCCGGTCTGGTAGAAGTCGCCCATTGGGAATGTAGATCATAGCCGGAGAAGAGCATCGTGCGAAGTGCTGAAGTGCGAAGTGCTGAAGTCCAGAGTCGTGGAGTCCAAGGTCATACGTCCAAGGTCAAAAGAAGTCGGACTTCGAACACCGCACTCGGCGACATTGCACTTTGCACTTTGCACCTTGGACTTTGAGGCTCGGACTGTGGTAGGTATTCACCATGATTCACGGCTTGCTGATTCTCCTGTCGCTCCTCCAGGAACCCGTCGGCGAGAAGGTGACGCTCGAAGCCCGGCCCAAGGAAGGCGACAAGCTCGCGGTCGTCGAGTCGTGGGACAATACGTTCGCCGGCAAGCTCGGCGACGATCCGCTCTTCCTCCGAAGCCGCGGCGGGCGGCGGATCCAGGTCGAGGTCGCCGGAGTCCAGGGGAGCCGGATCACCCGCAAGGTCGTCCAGGTGGAGGACTCCTACCGGGAGGACCAGGACGTCCAGACCAGCAAGTTCGTCCGCCAGGAGGACGGGCTGAAAGGGCGGAAGGTGACGATCACGCTCCGCGACGGGAAGGAGGAGCGGACCGGACTCGACGGAGTCCCCGACGAGGCCCAGAAGACGCTCACCCTCGACGATCCGCTCACGGGCCTCTTCCCCACCGGCCCCGTGCGGGTGGGCGACTCGTGGGAAATCGCGGGCGACGGCTTGAAGAAGATCTTCGCCGGCGGCGATTTCACCGAGGGGAAAATCACGGTGCGCCTGCGCGAAGTGAAGGAGGTCGACGGCCGGAAGTGCGCCGTCCTGGGCACCGTCTGGGAGGTGCGCGGCAAGAATCCCGATGGGTTCACGCGGGAACTCCGCCAGACCGGCACGATCACGGTGTGGATCGAGCGCGGGTACGTGATGGGAATGGACCAGAAGGGCGTCCTCAAGACGACGGGGGCGGTCGCCGGGTCCGGCATGCCGACCGGCGAGTCCGCCATCACGGGATCCCGGCAAGTCACCATCGGGGGCAAATAGCCAATGGTTCAGCTTCCAGTTTCCAGATCCCAGATCCCAGTTCCCGAAGTTACAAGCGTCGAGCCAGATTCGACCCCGCAGGTTTCTTTTCTCCGTGTCGGGCTTGAAACTCGAAGCTTCTTGCACTGGGATCTGGCAACGGGGATCTGGAAACGGACGCATCCCCGGAGGCCACGATGACTCGCCTCCTCCTGGCGTCCTTCACGGCCGCGCTCCTCATCCCCGGTGGTTGCGGCAAGTCCGATTCCGCCTCGGAGAAAGGGACGATCCTCTACGCGCGCGGCGACGAGAGCCGGCGGCTCGACCCCGCGGGGACCGAGTGGGGCAGCGACGCGATGATCCTCGAGAGCGTCTTCGAGACGCTCGTCCGGTTCAGCGACCGCGGCGTGGACCTCGTGCCCGGCCTCGCCGATTCGTGGGAGCGCTCGCCGGACGGCAAGGCCTGGACCTTCCGCCTCCGGGGCGGCGTCAAGTTCCATGACGGCACCGATTTCAACGCGGAGTCGGTGAAGTTCTCGCTGGAGCGGCTCCTCGGCGTCAAGCCGCACGCCCCTCCGCAGATTCCCTACGGCGAGCTGTACAAGGACATCGCCGCGATCGAGACGCCCGACGCGCGCACCGTGATCCTCCGCCTGTCGCGGCCGAGCCAGGTGATTCTCGGCTGCCTCGCGATGTTCCCCGCGGCGATCGTGAGCCCGACCGCGGTGAAAAAACACGGCGAGCAGTTCGCGCGCAATCCCGTCGGCACGGGACCCATGATCTTCCGCACGTGGGAGGAGAAATCGAAGATCGTGCTGGTCCGCAACCCGGACTACACCGGATCCGCCAAGGCGCGCATGGAGAAGCTGGTCGTCCTCTACGTCCCCGACGTCCAGACGGCGATCGAGAAGCTGAAGAAGGGCGAGGTGCACGTCGTGGACCACATCACGCTCTCGGACGTCGAACCGCTCGAGAAGACGCCGGGGCTCCGCATCGTCTACGGCGGCGCGATGAACGTCTGCTACCTGGGATTCAACATGCGGAAGGCGCCGTACAACGACCTCAACTTCCGCCGGGCCGTCGCCCACGCGATCGACCGGAAGAAGATCGTCGACATCGCCTTCCACGGCCGCGCCGACCTGGCCAGGACGATCCTGCCCCCGAGCCTCTTCGCCGTGCCGTGGGATCTCAAAACCTGCGACTACGACGAGGCCAAGGCGAAGGAGTATTTGTCGAAGGTCAAGCTCCCGGTCGACTTCGAGGCGGAGCTCATCTTCCGCGCCGAGCCGCGGCCGTACGTCCCCGAGCCCGACAAGGTGGTGCAGGTGATCCAGGATTGCCTCTCGAAGATCGGCGTGAAGGTCCGCATCCAGGGTTTCGACCGCAACGCGTTCGACGGGCGCCTCCACAGCGAGGGCCACCCGATGTACCTCCTCGGGTGGATGGCGGACGTCGCCGACCCCGACAACTTCCTCAACCCGCTCCTCCACGGCGCGAACATCGGCAAGGAGCTCGCGGGCACGAACAACACGTTCTTCAACAATGCGGAATTCAACCGCATCGTCGAGGAGGCGCAGGTCGAGGCGGACCTCGGGATGCGGAACGATCTCTACGTCAAGGCGGTCCGGATCTACAACGACGAGATCCCGTCCTTCTCGATGACGCACATGCGCCAGATGGTCGCCGCGGGGTCCGGCGTGGACTACTTCAAACACCCGATCCAGTTCAATCTCCACACCATTGGTTTGACCGCGCCGAAGTAATGGCTGCGTATATCGTCCGGCGATTGTTGATGGCGGTCCCCCTTCTCGTGGTCATCTCGTTCATCGTCTTTTTCCT
>DATHFI010000333.1:0-2847 GCA_035490275.1 Planctomycetota bacterium | reverse complement strand
CTACTTCGGCCTCTTCCTCTTGCTCGAGACGGGGATGATGGGGGTCTTCGTCTCCCTCGACTTCTTCCTCTTCTACGTTTTCTGGGAGGTCATGCTCCTCCCGATGTACTTCCTGATCGGGATCTGGGGCGGGCCGAGGCGCGAGTACGCGGCGATCAAGTTCTTCCTCTACACCCTCTTCGGTTCGGTCCTCATGCTCGTCGTCATGCTCGCCTTCTACTTCACGAGCGACCCGCACACCTTCAGCATCCCCGACCTCATGCGGCAGGGGAGGCTCTTCGAGACGACGCACCCGGGGTGGTGGCTGCTCGCCTTCATCGGGCTCTACATCGGCTTCGCGATCAAGGTCCCGGTCTTCCCGTTCCACACGTGGCTTCCCGACGCGCACGTCGAGGCGCCCACGCCCATTTCCGTCATCCTCGCGGGAATCCTGCTGAAGATGGGGGTGTACGGCATCCTCCGGATCGCCTACCCGATCCTGCCGGGGGCGGCCCAGCAGTTCTCGCCCGTGATGATGATGTTCGGCGTGATCAACATCATCTACGGCGCCCTCTGCGCCATGGCCCAGATCCGCGGCGTTCCGCGAATAAACCCGCAGACGGGCGAGCACTTCGTCGAGCGCGACTGGAAGAAGCTGATCGCCTACTCCTCGGTCAGCCACATGGGCTTCTGCCTCATCGGCATCGCGGGGGCGACGCCCGCGGGGATCATGGGCTCGGTCCTCCAGATGTGGAACCACGGCCTGATCACGTCGATGCTCTTCCTCCTCGTCGGCGTGATCTACGACCGCGCCCACCACCGCAACATCGACGGCTTCGGCGGCCTGTGGACAAGGATGCCGTGGTACGGGAGCATCACGGCGCTCGCCTTCATGGCGTCGCTCGGCCTGCCGGGCCTATCCGGATTCATCAGCGAGGTCGCGTGCTTCATCGGGGCCTTCCAGGCGGGTAACGGGGATCTTCCCTACACGGTGACGTATTTCTTCATCCCGGCCGCCCTCTACTACAAGGTCCTGACGGCGATCAGCGTCTCGGGCGTCGTCTTCGGCGCGGCCTACTTCCTCTGGAGCTACCAGAAGGTCTTCCTCGGCCCGCTCAACCCGAAGTACGAGAACCTGGAGGACATGACGCGGCGGGAACACCTGACCCTTTGGCCGCTGGCGATCTGCGTCGTCTTTTTCGGGATCTTCCCCCAGTGGCTTTTCACGGTGATCCAGAACTCGTCGATCCTCCTCGTGAACCAGGTCGGGATGCCGTGGACTCGCTAGGAAGCGGGAGTCGGGGGTCGAGAGTCGAGCCGGAAGTCCCGAGTCGAGAGTCATAGGAAATGCTCGATACGAAGACGGTTCTGCATGGCCTGGCGTGGATGGCGCCCGAGGCGGCGCTGACCGCGCTGATCATGCTCGTCATCCTCGCGGAGGTCCTGTTCCGCCGCGACAAGCGGCCGGTCGGATTCCTGGCGCTCATCGGGACGCTCGCGGCGGCGTACCTCGCGATTCGCGCCTGGGAGGTGTGGCCCGCGGCCCAGTTCTGCGCGGCCGCCCCGGCCGGACCGCAAGCCGCGTTCGGGGGCGCGATCGCGGTCGACCTCTACGGGATCTTCTTCAAGGTCCTCTTCCTCCTCGCCGCCGCCGTCGCGATCGTCCTCACCCAGCCGGTGGTCGCGCGCTGGACCACGGGACAGGGGGAGATGTTCGCCCTCATCCTCAGCTGCACGCTGGGGATGATGCTCATGGCCGGGGCGAGCGATCTCCTGATGATGTACCTCTCGCTCGAGTTCGTCTCGGTGACGAGCTACATCCTCGCCGGCATGCGACGGAAGGACCGGCGAAGCTCGGAGGCGTCGCTCAAGTACATCATCTACGGAGCCGCGGCGAGCGGCATGATGATCTACGGCTTCTCGCTCCTCTACGGACTGACGGGGACCCTGAACGTCGCCGAAATCGGCCGGGTGCTCGCCCAGCATCCGGAAATCAAGCCGATGAAGACGATGCTGATCAGCACGCTCGTCATGGCCGGATTCGGCTACAAGATCGCGGCCGCGCCCTTCCACATGTGGTGCCCGGACGTCTACGAGGGGGCGCCGACGCCGGTGACGGCGTTCTTCTCCGTGGGCCCGAAGGCGGCGGGGTTCGCGATGCTCGTCCGGTTCATCGCGGGGGTCTTCCAGACGTCGGCCGTCCAGCCGGAGGGGGGCTTCGACTGGCGCCTCGTCATGGCCGTGCTCGCCGTGCTCACGATGGCCGTGGGCAATTTCGGCGCGCTCCAGCAGCAGAACCTGAAGCGGCTCATGGCGTACTCTTCGATCGGCCACGCGGGGTACCTGCTGCTCGCCTTCACGGTCTTCAAGCCCGACAACGTGTCGGCGATGATGCTCTACCTCGTCGTCTACGTGATCATGAACCTCGGCGCCTTCGCGATCGTGATCCTGCTCGAGGAGAAATTCGGGATCGAAACGGTGGACGCCTGCCGCGGGCTCGGCTGGCGGGCGCCGTGGCTCTGCGCCCTGATGACGCTCTTCATGATCTCGCTCACCGGGATTCCGCCGACCGCGGGGTTCATCGGCAAGCTGGTCCTGTTCGGCCAGATGATCCAGGCGGGGGGGACCTTCGTCCTCTCGCTCGTGGTGATCGGCGTCCTCTTCAGCGTCGTCTCGCTCTACTACTATGCCCGCATCGTGGGCGCCATGTTCCTGGTCCGGCCGCAGGAGGAGGAGCCCGCGCCGAAGCTCGCCGCCCCCGCGTGGATCGTCCTGTGGCTGATGGCGGCCGGCACGCTCTACTTCGGGCTTTTCCCAGGCCGCCTGATGGACATCACGAAGCAGGCCGTGGAAGGAATCCTGACGAAG
>DATHFI010000332.1:0-3615 GCA_035490275.1 Planctomycetota bacterium | reverse complement strand
AAGCCGGGCGGTAGGTACTTCTACGTCCTGGTGACGGGCGGGGCGGGCTTCATCGGCTCGAACCTGGCCCTCGAACTCCAGCGACGCTGGCCCTGGGCGCGCCTCACCGTCGTCGACGACTTCCGGTCGGGCGCCTTCAAGAACCTCGCGGGCTACCGCGGCGACCTCGCGGCCGTCGACGCGGTCCACTACCGCCCCGCGGAGAAGTTCGACTGCGTCTTCCACCTCGCCTCGATCACGGACACCACCGTGGCCGACCAGCGGCTCATGATCCACGACAACGTCGAGGGGTTCCGCAACATCCTGGCCATCGCCCGCCGGTCCAAGGCGCGCGTCGTCTACGCCTCGAGCGCCGCCACGTACGGGATCTCGAACGTCCGGATGTCGGAGGACACCCCCGCCGCGCCCGCGAACGCCTACGCCTTCTCGAAGACCCTGCTCGACAACATCGCGGCCGAGGCGCGCAAGGAGGGGACGCGCGTCGACGGCGTGCGCTACTTCAACGTGTACGGGCCCGGCGAGGCGCACAAGGGCGCCTCCGCGAGCATGATCCACCAGCTCGCGGTCCAGGTCCGCCAGGGCCGGCGGCCCCGGATCTTCCGGAACGGCGAGCAGCGGCGCGATTTCGTCCACGTCGACGACGTCGTCGAGGGGACGATCCTCGCCGCCGAGCGCGGGAAGAGCACGGTCTACAATCTCGGGTCGGGCCGCGGCCGCAGCTTCAACGCGGTCGTCCGCTCGCTGAACGCCGCGATGGGAACCTCCTTCGAGCCCGATTACTTCGACAACCCCTACGATTTCTACCAGACCTTCACCGAGGCGGACCTCACCCGCTCGAAGCGCGACCTCGGCTACCTTCCCAAGTTCATCCTCGAGGACGGCGTGAAGGACTACATGAAGCGCCTCGGTTGGGCCAAAACCTAGCTTCCAGCCTCGCGACACCCTCACCAGGAATGGGTACCGCATACGCGATGGAGCCTGGGTCCGAGAAAGTGCCTGAAGCCGGCAGCAGGAATCCGATGGCTCAGTCATTCCTGATTCCTGATTCCTGATTCCGGGCGGGGTCGGGAACATTCTTCATCGCCGGAGTGTTAGAATCCGTAAGATCTATTCAAGGGAGAGTTAAATGAAAAGCGTCACTGTCGCCCTGCTGGGCCTCTTCGCCCTGGCCGCCACGTCGAGGGACGAGCTGAAGCTCGGCGACGCGGTCCCCGACGTCACGATGAAGGACTATGACGGCAAGGAGCTCAAGCTCTCCGATTTGCGGGCCGACGCCGAGAAGAAGCGCGAGGGCCAGGTCGTCGTCGTCTACTTCCAGTCGGAAAAGTGCCCCGCGGCCATCCTCCCGACCGAAATCCGGAAGGTCGCGTCCGCGTGGAGCGACCCCAAGGCCGGCGTGAAATTCATCGCCATTTACGCCTATCCCCACGACACCGAGCAGAACATCGCCAAATTCATCAAGGACAACCAGCTCGCCTACTCGAACGTCTTCGACACGGAGAAGAAGCTCCGGGACCACTTCGGTGCGAAGCAGGTCAACACGACCTTCGTCCTCAACAAGGAGGGGAAGCTCGTCTACCGCGGCGCCTTCGGGGCGGTCAACAAGAAGCGCGAGGTGACCAAGGCGACGGTCGCCGAGGCCGTGGAAGCGGCGCAAAAGGGGACCGAGGCGCCCAAGAGCGACGGCCGGTTCGCGGGTTGACAGCTTTAGACTCCCGCCGGTCTCGTTGAGACCGCAAGATCGAAGGGGCCCGTCCGCTGGACGGGCCTTTTCTTATGGTGCAGGAGTCCAAAGCCTGTAAACTGGAGCGGGTTGGGTGCGGGGGTGGCCGCGATCGGCATGCGTCGGAATCCACGATGCGAAATCGGCCGCCCATCGTGTAACTCAGGGGTTCACGAAATGATCGTCTGGCGGGGAGGATTCATGCGCACGGCCGGTCTCGCGCTCGCGGCGGTTCTCGTCCTGCCGTCCCTCCTGGGCGCCCAGGACGATCTCGCGTCGGCTGAGAAGGACTTCAAGTCGGCGATCCAGACGCAGGCCGCCAAGCCGCTCGAGGACGCGATCCGGAAACTCGTCCGGATCAACAACGCCGCCGCCGCCAAGGTGCTCATCGGCGGCCTCAAGAGCGGCAACGATACCGGCATCTACTGGATGCTCGTCAGCGGGGCGACCGCCTTCAGCTCCCCGGACGCCCTGAAGGAAGTCACGAAGTACATCATCGCGAACAAGAGCGCCTCCGTCGGGCGCGACCTCACCTCCGGCCTCTCGGGAAATTTCACCGACGCCTGCGAGTCCGCCCTCGTCGCCATCCTCAAGGAAGGGACGGTCGATCTCCAGGTGCTCGCCGTCGAGCACATGATGGACGTCGGCCAGAAGGCCTCCGTGGAGGCGGTCCTCGAGGCGCTCCGCGAGGGGGCCAAGAGCCCGGAACTCGCGCGCCGCCTCTACCGCGTCCTGAACGTCCTGTGCGTGGAGTCCTACGGCGAGACCCTCTCGAACTGGGAGGGGTGGTGGAACTCCAACAAGCAGAAGGATTGGAGCCTCCTCAGGGCCAAGCCCCAGGGATCGAAGGGCGGCGGCACCGGCACGGTCTGCGACGACCTCGGCAAGCACCGCGATTCCGAGTACGAGAAGCTGAAGACCGGCAAGATCCTCGTTATCGGGGCCAAGACGGGTTGCCCCTGCAAGCAGAATCACGACCTCGACAACATGGAGACCATCGCCCAGCGGATGAAGCTCCAAGTCGACTACATCACGAAGCTCGATTTCGCCAAGGATGCGTGCAAGCCCGAGGACTACGTCGCGATCCTGTGCAACTGCACGCACCTCGAGAAGCACTGCATCTGCCCGAAATGCCGGAAGAACCTGGGAGGCGAAGCGGGCCTGCGCGTTTTCCAGTGACCCCCCTGCGATTGCGGCCACAAGACGGCGCAGTACGTCATGGGGCCCGCGGGTCTGGACAAGATCCGAAGGTACGTCGACGGGGGCGGCTATCTCTTCACGGAGGACTGGGCGCTGCGCGAGATTCTCTCGGTGAAGTTCAAGGAGTTCGTGGACGTCGGCAATTTCCTCACCCAGATGGAAGTGAACATCTATCCGAAGCCGGGAGCGGGTAGCCACCCCTATCTCCGGAACATCTTCACCCGGCCCAAGCCGAGGGTGGTCCAGCAGCAGGGCGGAACGGTTTCCGAGGGGTCCGATGCCGATTTTGAGCGGATCTCGCATACCTGGCAGATCGACCGGGACAGCCCGACGATCAAAATCACCAATCCGTCGAGGGTGACGACCCTGATCTACTCGAAGGACCTCGGGGCGGCTTCGAAGGGCTCGGATGCCGTGGCGGTCACGTTCGCCGTCAATGCCAAGAGCGGCGGCGTCGGGGGCGGCGGTGGCGGGGATCCCGTGGCGACGGGGGCGCCCATCGAGCAGGACCGCACGAAGATGAGCGGCGGCCGCGTCCTGCACGTGATGTCGCACTTCAGCCACCAGAAGAGCCAGACGGACGAATACACCATCCAGAACCTGCTCCTCAACTTCCTGATCGAGGCGAGCGAGAGGAAGGGGATCAAGGTGGAGAAAAAGTAGGAATCAGGCAGCAGGCATCAAGCATCAGG
>DATHFI010000331.1:0-7817 GCA_035490275.1 Planctomycetota bacterium | reverse complement strand
AACGGCTCGGAGGAGGGGACGATCGCCGCGTTCCACTCCCGCAAGGAGGAGGGGGCGGTGCGGAAAATCTACGACGACCTCATCCTCACCACCGACGGCTTCGGAAACCCGATGGAACCTGCCCCGTTGCGACGCGGGCGATTCTATCTCTCGCGAAAGACCGGGTTGGAGATCTTGGGCCAGTAGGAATCAAGAATCAGGAATCAAGAATCAGGAACGAAAGAGGATCAGGGATTAGGAAGAGCTGAATTCTGAGGTTCTGCGGACGAGCGTCTTCAGCATACGGGCTGTCGAATCAAGGTATTGGCTCACTTCGGCGTGTTGCTTCACATACCCGAGATCCGTGCACAAGATGAGGTAATACCGCAACTCCTCCACGGAAGCCTGGCTGATGTTGTAGAACCGGATCTTGTCTCTTGGCTGGCGCCTGCCGAAGCCTTCGGCGATGTTCGCGGGAACTGAGACGGCCGATCGTCGCATCTGTTGGACGAGTCCATATCGCTCATCGGTCGGAAGCGCCAACGTCAATCGGTAGGTTTCCAAGGCGGCCCGATGGGCCATTTTCCACACTTCGAGCCCATCAAATCTCGCGATTCCCACATGACGGTGTCATTTTGGTAGGGGTTTCCCCTGATTAATTCGGTCGTTGTGCGTCTAGATTCTTGCTTCTGGACTCCTGATTCTTGATTCCTGATTCTTGATTCCGGCTTCTAGAGAGTCTTCTCGTAGAGACGGTAGGTTTTGTATGTCCTCGCCCCCATGGTGCGCAGGGGTCGGTTCATCAGCTCGTTGTCCTCGAGGATCCACGAGAGCTCGGCGCCCGTGTAGCCGCGCTCCTTGGCGACGTCCATGTACCGCTCGTAGAAAAGGGTTCCGATCCCGAGCTGCTGCTGCTCTTTCCGCACGCCGAGCGCCAGGATCCGGAAGGTCGGGATTTTCCGCAGGAAGGGCTTGAGGAACCAGATCCACCCGAAGGGCCAGAGGCGGCCCTTCGCGCGCTTCAGGGAGTGATTGATGTCGGGCAGGGCGAAGGCGAAACCGACGGCCTTGCCGTCGAGGAAGGCGAAGAAGGAGAGCTCGGGGAGCACGATCGCCCTCAGGTCGTCCGCGGAGAAGCGGACCTCCTCCGGCGTCATCGGCACGAATCCCCAGTTCCGGCTCCAGGCGTCGTTGTAGATTTCCATCACCAGGTTCAGCTCGCGCTCGAACTGCGACAGGTCGAACGGGCGGATCGTCACGCGGCCCCGGCTCCGGACTTCCGCCGCGATCCTCCGGATCTTCTCGTGGATCGCCTCCGTCCGCAGGATGAAATAGGCGAGGAGGTCCTTGGACTTCGCGTAGCCCGCGCCCTCGATGAGATTCGGCGTGTACGGCGGGTTTCCCGTCATGAGGATGAAGGGCGGCCACTTGAAGCCGGCGATCAGCGTCCCGCACGGATCGTTCGTGGAGGGATTCACGGGACCGCGGATCTTCGCGAGGCCCCGGGCCCGGACCCACGACTCCGCCGCCCCGAGGAGCGCCCGGGCCGTCTCGGGATCGTCCCCGACGTCGAAATACCCGAAGAATCCCACCTTGTCGTCCGGATGAATCTCCTCGTGGCGGAGGTTCCGGATCGCGGAGACGCGTCCCACGGGGCGGCCCTCCCGCCGCGCGATGTAATGCTCCGCCTCCGCGTGCAGGTAAAAGGGATTGCGGCGGGCGTCGAGCATCCGGCGCTCCGAACTGCGGAGCATCGGCACGAACGTCGGATCGTCCCGGTAGAGCGACTCGGGCAGGCGGATGAAGGTCTCGAGGTCACGGGACCCGCGGACCGGCGAGATGTCCAGGGTCATAGGGTGGGGATGCCCGATTTGGCCGCGAAGGCGTCCACCAGCTTCCAGCCTTCCGGCGTCAGCCGAAGGGGCTTCTTCTGCCCGCGGATGAACACCGCGTGGGTGGTCAGCCGCGAATGCTGGATCCGCTCGATCCGGTTGAGGGGGACGTAGAACGAGGAGTCGGCGACCCGGTGGGGCGAGCCCGGGTCGGGCGGCATGCTCGTGGCGAGCCGCTCGGCCGTCCAAGGCCCGTCCTGCTCCGCGAGAAAATACATGCCGAAATCGGTCAGGTGGAGCAGGCCGTGGGTCCAGGCCTCCCCGACGGTGAACCGCGCCTCGGGAATGGTGCAGGGGAGGGTGATTTCGGTGGGCGGCGTCGGGCCCTTCGGACCGGCTCCGGAGACGACGTAGCGACGCGTCGTCGCGCTGCCGCACCTCTGGCAGCGGCTGTCCGTCTCGCTCAGCGGGGCTCCGCAGGAGGGGCAGGTCTCGGCCAAATCAAATCACCCCGAGCTTCTTTCCGGTCCTTCCGATGATATCGATGACCCGGTCGAGGATCTCGTCGGTATGGGTCGCCATGAAACTCGTCCGCAGGAGCGCGAGGTCGGGAGGAACGGCGGGCGGGATGATCGGGTTGACGAAGACGCCCGCCTCGAACAGCTCCTTCCAGAAGACCATCGTCTTCTCGAAGTCCCCGATGATGATCGGCACGACGGGCGACTGGGTCTTGCCGATGTCGAACCCGAGGTCCCGGAACGCGGCGTGCATCTTGCGCGTGTTCCTCCAGAGGTGCTCGCGGTGCTCCGGCTCCTTCTCGATGACGTCGAGCGCCGCGAGCACGGTGGCGACGGCCGAGGGGGGCATCGAGGCCGAGAAGATGAGCGCCCGCGCGTGGTGCTTGATGTAGTCGATGACCGCCGTCTCGCCCACGATGAACCCGCCGAGCGAGGCGAAGGACTTCGAGAAGGTGCCCATGATGAGGTCGGTGTCCTTCTCGACGCCGAAGTGCTCCGCCGCGCCGTGCCCGTTCCCGCCGAGGACGCCGATCCCGTGGGCGTCGTCCAGGAGGACGCGGAACCCGTAGCGCTTCTTGAGGAGCACGATCTGGTCGAGGCACCCCAGGTCGCCCTCCATGCTGAAGACGCCCTCGGTGATGACGAGGTGGGACCCCGAGGCCTCCTCGATTTCCGCCGAGGTGATGATCCGCTCGAGGTCGTTCACGTCGTTGTGCTTGAATTTCAGCGTGCGGCCGAAGGCGAGGCGGCATCCGTCGATGATGCTCGCGTGGTTCATGCGGTCGCAGAGGATGACGTCGTCCCGCCCGACGAGGGTGGAGATCACCCCGAGGTTCGTCTGGAATCCGGTGGAGAAGAGGAGGCACTTCTCCTTGTGCATGAAGCGGGCGAGCCGGGCTTCGAGCTCCTCGTGGATGTCGAGGGTCCCGTTGAGGAATCGCGAGCCGGTGCAGCCGCTCCCGTACCGGTCGATCGCCTTCTTGGCCGCCTCCTTCACCTTAGGGTGGGTCGTGAGGCCGAGGTAATTGTTCGACCCGATCATGATCATCTTCTTGCCTTTGATGACCACCTCGGCGTCGGCGCCCGACTCGATGGCCTTGAAGTAGGGGTAGAGGCCGTTGGCCTCCGCCTCCGTGTGGCGGGTGTAGTTGCGGCACTTCTGGAAAAGGTCCATGCGGCCGCTGTTCATGGCTCGCTGGGGCATGAGCTCCGCGGGCTCCAAGGGATTACGAAACCGGCATTATATCGGGGCGGGCCCCAAAAGCAAACTCCGCCCCGGGGATCTGTCCAGGAAGCGTTCAGGACTTGATTTCTTGGTTGACCCGGCGTATCAAATTAATACAATTCTCAATCGATTGGAGGGTTAAAAGGGATGGAAACCTTCAGCAAGAAGAAGCTCGACCCCAATGCCTGTGCCCAGTGCGGGTCCCTGTACACGGCGCCCAAGGGTGACTTCCTCTACTGCCGCGACTGCAAGGCGCTGACGAGCGACGGCGAGATCGTCAAGACCGGCGACCTCGACCTCCACTATTCGCTCGACGTTCAGGACCCGGAAAACCGGACCCTCTGGGTCGACTCGGTCTACGTCCTCTTCCAGGCCCAGTGCGACATCGCGCGGGGGCTGAAGATCAGCCCGGGATCCTCGTTCACGAACTGGCTCAAGGCGAACGAGGCGCCCGAGGGGTGGATCGACGACAAGGACACCATCCGGACGCTCGCCAAGATCGCGGGGAAGATCCTCAAGTACGCCCAGCACATCGAAGACCCCTATGTCATTCAATCGGTCGAAGGGCTCCAGGCCGCCCTTCCCAAGGCCGACCGGATGATTCTTACGTTCAAGAAGCGTTAGGGCGCACCTCCCCCGGAAAGCGCGTGCCGGGCTCGTCGTCGGTTATGATGGAACCGTGAACCCGCTCGGGAGGCTCCCGCCTCTCCTCGCAACCATCTTCCTCCTGGCCGCCGGCCCTCAACCCCGGCAGGAGCAGGCTCCCGACGTGGCCCCGCAGGTGCGCGCCCTCGTGGAACAACTCAAGGAGGCTTCCCCGGCCCGGAGGAAGAAGGCCGAGGAGGATCTCGTCCTGATCGGGACCCGGGCCCTGCCGATCCTGGTCGAAGCCGTGGCCGACAATGAAGGTGACCTGAAATCCCGTCTCGAGTCGGTGATCGCGAAGATCGAGCACAATCGCAAGCTGTTCCTGGCGCGCGGGAAGACGCTCCTCCTGCGGCTCAACGCCAAAGACAGGCCGGTCAAGGAACTGCTGGCGGAGTTCAAGAAGTCCACCGGCATTTCATTCGAGATCAAGGGTTCCGCGATCAACGCGACGACGACCATCGAGGGTGAGGCGGTGAGCCTGTGGGACGCGATCGACCGGATCTGCAAGACCCACGGACAGCTGTCCTGGGAAGTCACGAACGATGGCATCAGTATTCGCGGAGAGCCCTATGTGCCGCCCATGATGGTGACCGCCTCGGGGTACGCCTTGATCATGCGCGGGTACGTCCGCCGATCCGAGGATGCCCCCGGAGGGAGGCGCGATTACTTGGACAGCGACGCGTGGATCCTGGGTCCCCCTGGAGTGGTGTCGATCGCGAGATACCTCACCTACGACAGGCTGGTCGACGACCGCGAGATGAATCTCCTGAAAGGGTCCGGAAGTCCTGCGTACAGGACTTCGGTCGGAGGGTACAAGATCCTGCCCGACCCCGACGAGGCCCATCCCTTCCACCAGTCGGTCGCCGACCTCGTGGAACCCACGCCGGCGCAGGGAGCCGTCCGCGTCACGATGTGCCGGGGAACCGCGGTCGTCCGGGCCGTGGTGGATCTGAAGAAGACGCTCGAGATCCGCGGACCGGCGCTGAAGAAGGGGGGCAAAGCCGCCGCGGCGGGGCTCACGGTCAAGATCGCGGAATTGGAAGTCACCGGGGCGCGGGTCAAGATGGAGATCGACATCGCCGATACGCGCGTCGGCGGCAAGAAGGATCGCAACCTCTTCTACCCGGAGTCCGGAGGCAAAGTCGTGCTTCGGGACTCGACCGGGCGGGATCTCAAGGCCTACGTGGACCCGACCACCGGCGCCTCGACTTTCAGCGGACCGGGGGGACCCCCGGCGAATGAGACCACCCGATTCAAGGTCGAAGCCCTCCTGAAATCCGATTCGCCCCTGGCCACGATCGAAGTCTGGGAGCCCTCGGAGATCGAGGAAATCAAGATCCCCTTCGATCTCAAGGACGTGCCGATACGGAAGGCCAAGTAGGGCGATTGGAATCTGGAATCTGGAATCTGGAATCCCGAAACCTGGGTCCCGGATCCAGGATCACGGCAGGAATGGCAATTCCGGCGTTTTCTGGATGAGTTTCTTCAGCATCCGGGCGACGGTGTTCAGCAGCTGGCCGACCTCGACGTATTCATTCAAATATCCGAGGTCCCTTGAGACCCTGTAAAAGTAACTCAACTCCTCCGCCGAGGCCTGGCTGATGTTGTAGAAACGGATCTTGTCGTTGGCGCGGCGTCTTCCAAAGCCCTCTACTATATTGGCGGTGATGGACATCGCGGCGCGCCGCATCTGGCTTACGAGGAGAAATCTCTCATCGGAGGGATGCGTCTTCGTGATGCGATAGGTGTTCAGCAATGCCTGATGCGCGGTCTTCCAGACTTCGAGGTCCTCGTATCGCTTGATGCTCACATCTCGGTGGCATCTCGGGTCGCTCTTGACCGCAACAAACCTCCGGTTTTCAGTTTTTCCCATTCCAGATTCCAGATTCTAGATTCCCGCTTCCGGACTTTGCTACGATGACCTGTTTAACATGGACCCGCGTGACGTGAGTACGGACCACCAGATCACCATCCGGGGGGCGCGCCAGCACAACCTCAAGGACGTCTCCCTCTCCATCCCCCGCGACCGGCTCGTCGTCATCACCGGCCTCTCGGGGTCGGGGAAGTCCTCCCTCGCCTTCGACACGATCTACGCCGAGGGCCAGCGCCGGTACGTCGAGTCGCTCTCCTCGTACGCCCGCCAGTTCCTCGAGCAGTTGCAGAAACCCGACGTCGATTCCATCGAGGGCCTGCCCCCGACGATCTCCATCGAGCAGCGGGCGGGCCACGCCACGCCCCGATCGACGGTGGCCACGGGCACCGAGGTTTACGACTACCTCCGGCTCCTCTTCGCGCGGATCGGCCGGCCCGCCTGCTACAAGTGCGGGCGCGCCATCACCCAGCAGTCCCCCGAACAGATCGTCGACGCCATCCTCGCCTTCCCCGCGGGAACGAAGCTCGTGCTCCTGGCGCCCCTCGTGCGCGGCAAGAAGGGGTCCCACCGCGAGATCTTCGACCACGTGCGCCGCGAGGGATTCGTCCGCGTCCGGGTCGACGGGAAGATCGAGGAACTGAAGAACGTCATCACGCCGGACAAGAACAAGAAGCACGAGATCGAGGCCGTCGTCGACCGGCTGGTCCTCGAGCCCGGGCTCGGCAAGCGGCGGCTCGCGGACTCCGTCGAAACCGCGCTGAAGCTGGGCGAGGGCCTGCTCATCGCGACCGCGAACGGGAAGGACGCCCTGTTCAGCGAGAGCTATGCCTGCCCGTACTGCGGCGTGAGTTTCGGCGAGCTCCAGCCGCGCCTCTTCTCGTTCAACAGCCCCTACGGCGCCTGCCCGACCTGCGGCGGACTGGGCACGCGGCCCGAGATCGACGAGGACCTCGTCGTCCCGGACAAGACGAAGACCCTGAAGGACGGCGCCGTCGAGCCGTGGCGTCGCCTCGGCCGCCGGATGACGATCCGCTACGGCCGGCGCCTGCGGGAGTTCTGCGAGCACTTCGGCGCGAAGTACGCCGTGCCCTTCGAGAAGCTCGACAAGGACCTCCGCCGGATCCTCATCCACGGCACCACGCCCGAGGACGAGAAGAAGCGGGGCGCGTGGTTCGAGGGCGTCATCCCGAGCCTCATGCACCGGTTCGAGCACACGGAGAGCGACTTCATCAAGCGGCGCATCCTCGCCTACATGAGCGAGCTTCCCTGCCCCGACTGCCAGGGCCGGCGCCTGCGCCCCGAGGCCCTCTCCGTCTTCATCGGCGGAAAGAACATCGACGAGGTCGCCCGGATGACGATCGCCGGGGCCGCGGCCTTCTTCGACGCGCTCGACCTGACGAAGGAAGAGGGCGCGATCGCCCGGCTCATCCTGCGGGAGATCCGGAGCCGGCTCCAGTTCCTCATGGATGTCGGGCTCGACTACCTGACGCTCGACCGGCGGAGCTCGACGCTCGCGGGCGGCGAGGCCCAGCGCATCCGCCTCGCCTCGCAGGTGGGCAGCGGCCTCGTGGGCGTATGCTACGTCCTCGACGAGCCCACGATCGGCCTCCACGAGCGCGACAACCGGCGGCTCCTCGACACGCTCGTCAAGCTGCGCGACCTCGGCAACTCGGTGGTGGTCGTCGAGCACGACGAGGAGACGATCCGCCTCGCCGATCATGTCGTGGACATGGGGCCCGGCG
>DATHFI010000330.1:0-2386 GCA_035490275.1 Planctomycetota bacterium | reverse complement strand
GATCTCGTTTCCCGCGATCACCGCCTCCGCCATCTCGAGCACTTTCGGTATCGGATTGTTCTCGGCCGGGTAGTTGAGATAAACCGCGTCGTCGAAATCGAAGACGATCGTCGGATTGAGGCATCGCACGAACTGCTCGGGCTCGGGGCAGACGTATGGGATGAGCTCGCGCTCGATGTACACGATCTCGTGCGCCGGCGCCTTCAGGGCGCTCCACAGCCGGGAAAGCACCTTGGCGCCGGTCAGGATGCCGTCCGCGAGGAAGCCGCCGGGCCACTCGCGGTGGCTCGCGAACTTGTCGGGCACGCAGGGCGCGAAGGTGGCGGTCCAGCCGTCCGCGCGCAGGAGGTCGAGGTACTGCAGCACCCGGAAGCGGCTCGAGGGAGCCTGCCGGCCCGAGGCCAGGAAGAGGACGGAGCGCTCCTTCATCGGAGGTGGACGCTCAGGATCTGGAGATCGGAGGGCGTGACCCCGGCGATCCGCGAGGCCTGTCCCAGCGAGGCGGGCCGGACGCGCACGAGCTTCTCGCGCGCCTCGGCGCGGAGGTGGCGAAGCCGGGAGAAATCGAAGCCCTCCGGAATCATGCGGTCCTCCATCGCGCGGAAACGCTCGACGTCCCGGACCTGCCGGCGGATGTAGCCCTCGTACTTCACCTCGAGCTCCACCTGCTCCAGGACTTCCGGCGGCTCGTCGAGCCCCAGCGTCCCGATCCCGACCTCGGGGCGGCGGAGGAGTTCCTCGAGCGAGTCGGGACCCCGGCGCGCGCGGCGGAGCCCGCGTCGCGTCTCGGCGATCCGCTCCTCCTTGGCGTCGAGCTTGCGCTTGGCGTCGTCGGGGATGAGCCCGAACTTGTGGCCGTGGCCCATGAGCCGGCGATCCGCGTTGTCGGAACGGAGCAGGAGCCGGTATTCCGCGCGCGACGTGAACATCCGATAGGGCTCGCGGTGCTCCAGGCGGATGAGGTCGTCGATGAGGACGCCGATGTAGGCCTCGTCGCGCCGCAGGACGAAGGGAGGCCGGCCCTGGATTTTCAGGGCCGCGTTGATGCCCGCGACGATCCCCTGTCCCGCCGCCTCCTCGTACCCCGAGGTCCCGTTGATCTGTCCCGCGAAGTAGAGGCCCTCGACCCGCCGCGTCTCGAGCGTCGCCCGGAGTTGGTGGGGCGGGGCGTAGTCGTATTCGACGGCGTAGCCGTATCGGAGGAAGCGGGCGTTCTCGAGCCCGGGAATGGTGTGCACGAACGCGTCCTGGACGTCGGGAGGGGTGCTCGTCGAGATGCCGTTCACGTAAATCTCTTCGACATCCGGCCCCTCGGGCT
The DNA here is from genome assembly GCA_035490275.1 of Planctomycetota bacterium. Lineage (GTDB taxonomy): Bacteria > Planctomycetota > MHYJ01 > MHYJ01 > JACPRB01 > DASRJF01. The sequence goes on along the minus strand of DATHFI010000330.1, from coordinate 1,068 downwards.
CAAGAAAGATCTGGTGGCGTTCCCGGTCCGGGAAGCGCATGACCTTGTCCTCGACGGAGGGGCAGTAGCGCGGGCCGACCGACCGGATCTGGCCGGAGTACATGGGCGCCCGATGGATGTTCGCCCGGATGATCTCGTGCGTCCGCTCGTTCGTGAACGTGATCCAGCAGACGAGCTGGGGCCGCGTGAGGCGTTCCGTGAAGTGGGAGAAGGGGACGGGGTCGGGATCCCCCGGCTGGATCTCCACCTTCGAGTAGTCGATCGATCCCCGGGCCAGGCGCGGCGGCGTGCCCGTCTTGAGCCGGCCGATTTCGAATCCCAGCGCCCGCAGGCTGTCGCTCAGCCGGTCCGCCGAGGGTTCATGGATGCGGCCGCCCGTCCGTTTCACCTCGCCGCAATGCTGGATCGCCTTGAGGAAGGTCCCGGTGGCCACCACGACGGCGCGCGCCTCGTAGAAGACGCCGGACCGCCCGGTCACGCCGCGAATCCGGTCTCCCGAAACCTGGAAATCCTCGATCGTGTCCTCGACGACCGTGACGCGCGGCGCGCGGAGGAGGAGTTCGCGCATGTACGCCGCGTAGGCGTTCTTGTCGCATTGGGCGCGCGGCGATCGCACGGCGGGGCCCTTGCGCGTGTTGAGCATCCGGAACTGGATCGCGGTCGCGTCGGTGGCCTTCGCCATCTCGCCGCCGAGCGCGTCGATTTCCCGCACCATCTGGCCCTTGGCGAGGCCCCCGATGGCGGGATTGCACGACATGCGGCCGATCGACTCGACGCCCAGCGTGAGGACGCCCGTTTCCAGTCCCATGCGGGAGGCCGCGAGCGCCGCCTCGAGCCCGGCGTGGCCGGCGCCGACGACCAGGACATCGAAGTGCGGGGGCATGGGTGGATGCTATCATCCACGGATGCCCGCTGTCACGGTGGTCGTCCCCACCCTCAACGAAGCCGGCAACATCGAACCGCTTGTCTCCCGCCTCGCGGCCGCCTTCGGACCGCGGGGGGACTGGGAGATCCTTTTCGTCGACGACGATTCCACGGACGCCACGGTCGCCGAAATCGAGAAACTGG
>DATHFI010000329.1:0-14135 GCA_035490275.1 Planctomycetota bacterium | reverse complement strand
GCCGGGATCATTTCGTTTATTACGAAATCGACATATTCTGTCCGCCGGTTCGCGTACTCCCGCGGGACCTCGTGGGCCCCCATGAACGTCGGGACGAGGTCGACCGGCTCGAGCTTCGCGAGGTCCCGGACCGCCTCGAGGCACTTGATCTCGTCCGCCGTCGAGAGCCCGTAGCCGCTCTTCGCCTCCGCGGTGGTCGTCCCGTGGGCGACCATCGCCCGGAGACGCGGCCGCGCCAGCTTGACCAGCTGCGCCTTCGACGCCTCGCGCACCTTGTCCACGGTTGAGAGGATGCCGCCCCCGGCCTGGGCGATGTCCATGTAGCTCGCGCCCTGGAGCCGGCGCTCGAATTCGTCCTCACGCGACCCGGCGAAAATGAGGTGGGTGTGGGGATCGACGAGGCCGGGCGTGACGAGCTTTCCGCTCGCGTCGATCGTCTCCGCCTTCTTCGCCTTGAACTCCCGGAGGATCGCGTCCGTCGGCCCCACCGCGGCCACCTTCCCGGCCACCACCGCCACCGCGCCGTCCGGAATGATCCCGGCATCGGCCTGGTCGCGGCCCCGCCGGGGCGCCGGAGATCCGCCGAGCGTGGCCAATTCGGCCGCGTGGACGATGAGCAGGTCAGCCTTCATTTCCAATCGCGAGCCAGTTCGCGCTCGATGAGGGCGGGAGGCACGTTCCCGTACCGGAGGACGCGGTCGTGGAATTCGCAGAGGGAGAACCGCGCCCCGAGCCTCGCGCGCGCCGCCTCGCGGATGCGGACGAGCTCGAGCATCCCCACCATGTAGGCCATGAAGTAGGCCGGACGGCGCGCGTAGCCCCGCACGCTCCGCTCGGCATGCGTCCGCTCCATGCGCACGCCCTTCATCAGGAAGTCGACCGCCTCCTCGAACGTCATCCGCCCCGCGTGCAGGGACGCGTCGAGGATCACCCGCGCCGCGCGCTGGAGCCGCCAGTTGAGCTGCATGAGCCGCATCCGCGGGTCGGTGAAGTAGCCCGTCTCGTGCGCCAGTTCCTCGCAATAGAACCCCCATCCCTCTGAGAGGAGCGGCGAGGGGTTGAGCCGTCGGACTTTCGACTTGACCTCCTTCGCGAGGACGAACTGGGTGTGGTGGCCGGGGTACGCCTCGTGCCATACCGTTCCCGGGATGTCATAGACGTTGTGGCCCGCGAGTTGCGCCTCCGCCTCCTCGGGCTTCGCCCCCGGATCGACGGGCGTCACGTAGAAGTGGCCGATGCGCGCCGAGTCGAGCGGCGCCGGCGGCTGGTACGCGGCGTACGGGATGGAGCTCCGGGCGAAGGGCGGCGTCTCCATCACCTCGAGCCGCTCATCCTTGGGCAGGGTCACGATGTTCTTCCCGGCCACGAAGGCTCGAGCCTTCTCCGTTTCGCGCCGGTAAGTTTCGACGAGCTCGGAGGCGGCCGGATGGTCATGCTTCATCGCCTCGAGGATCTCGGGCCACGGGCGGGCCGGATCGATGGCCCGCGCCGTCTCCACGAGCATCGCCAGCGTCCGGTCCCACTCGCGCCGGCCGAGGGCGATGAGGGCGTCGGAGTCGAGGTCAAGAAGGTGGTACCGCTTCAGGTAGAAGTCGTACACCAGCTTGCCCGTCGCGAACGATCCCGTCGAGCGCGGGAGAACGTCCGACTTCAGGAACGCGACGTAGTTCTTGAGCGCTTCACGGGCGGCGCCCGCAGCCGCGTCCAGCTCGCCGGCACGCGCGGGGTCCAGCCCCGGTTTGGCAAGACCCACGATTTCATCGATCCCGCTCGCGGCGCCCTCCCCGTCCTCGATGGCCATCTCGGTCCAGACGCGCGGGGGCGACTCCAGCCGCGTCCGGATGTCCTCCACGACGATCGGAATCTGTCTCAAGCGCTCGAGGGCGTTTCGCGCCCGCTCGGCCAGCGGCGCGTAATCCTTGAGGAGCATCACGTAGATCGTGTCGATGGCGCCCAGCGGAAGATCAGGCATGATCCGGCGTTCGTCGCGGCGGTCGACGTCGTACAGCTCCGTCTCCAGCTGGGCGCGCCAGAGGGTGGAGTCGAGGCGTTCGTCGGAGGTCACGCGCTCGAGGTCGAGCCCGCGGAGGCGCTTCAGATTCTCCTCGACGAGCGACCGCAGTCCGGCGCGCGTGGTGTCGTCGAACCGAGTGAGGAGGCGGTCCCACGTGTGGATTCCGACATCGCTGGCCCAGTTGGGGTCGAGCTTCGCGCGGTTGTCAAGATAGGCGTCGTAGAGGGCGCTCAAGGAGGTTGAATCCCCCGTTCGGGCCGGCCGGGTCGCGCAGGCCGCCGCGGCGAGGACCGCGGCGAGGAGGACAACACGCACGTGGAGCCTATCGGGTCAGGCGCTGGAGCCGCGTGACGAACCGGTCGATCTCGGACTTCAGCGCGTCGGCGCGGCCGGCTTCGCGGAGAAACCGGCGGTAGAGCATCAGCTCGTCGAGCTCGCCGCTCCACCCGCGGAGCTTGCGCGCCCACTCGCCGATCCGGCGGTCGAGATCATCGGGCGCTTTCGCCGGCCGTCCCTTGAGGAGCTTGCGCGCCTTCTCCTGGATCGCCTCCGGCGCCGTCAAGCTCCCGCGGACCACCTGGCGCTTGAGCTCCTCGCGGACATGCTCGTCGGGGATGCGACGTATCTTCTGCGCCAGCGCCGAGATCTTGTGGACGGGGAGCTTGTTCTGGATCGCCGTCTCGACCATGCGCTTCCCGCCGAGGCGGTGCGCCTCGAGCGCGGTGCGCCCCGCGATCCGCTTCTCGCGGATCGCCTTCTGCACCCCGGGCTCGAGGTCGAGCAGGCTGAGGAGGTCCTTGATCCATCCGCCGGAGAGGCCGAGCAGGCGCGAAATCCGCTGGAGCGCCTCGGACTCCTTCACCCCCGCGCGCGACATGCGCTGGAGCATCAGGTGGATCGCCTGCGCCTTCTCGATGTCGGTGAGGCCTTCGCGCTGGAGGTTCTCGGCGAGGTTCTGGACCGCCATCTCCTCGTCGGTCAGCTCCTCGACTTCGACCTCCACTTCCTTCCACCCGAGCGCCTTGACGGCGTGGAGGCGGCGGTGGCCGTAGCAGAGCTCGACGCGGTCGCCCTTCATCCTTCCGCGGAGGGCTCCGGGCCACAGCCCGTTTTCCTGGATCTCCTCGGCGAGCGCCTGGATCCCCTCGCGGTCCATTTTCCGGCGCGCCTGGAACGGATTGGGAAGAATGTCTTTGACGGGAACGACGATTTTCATGTGACCCCCTCCGGGCCGCCGGGCGGCGGACGTGTCGTGAGTATAGTCCGCCCCGGAGGACTGTCAACGATTGGAAGGGATTGACGGATCAGGAACCGGCCGTGGCCTTGCGCATGACTTCGCGGAGTTTCTGGATCTGCCCGAGGTGTTCCTCGCCCATCCCGATGAATTCGAGCCCGACGATGACGCGATCGGGATACCGCGTGTCCTGGCTGCACCACCGGACGACGACCGGGATCTTCATCTGGCGGCCGATCGGCACGAGCCGCGTGAGGACGGTCAGGTTCGCGCCGATTTGAAGCCGCTCCATGCCGGCGTAGCGCATCCCGAAGTCGCTCATGTCGAGGATGGGGCCGCCGATGTCCTTGCCCTTGCCCATCCCGAGGAACCCGCCCTTCTGGATGAGCACGGAGCAGTCGGTCACGTCGAACCGCTCGAAGCGGCGCGTCGGCGTCCGCCAGGGAGGCTGTTCCATGCCCATGATTATACATGCAGGCGCACGGGGCGGGTCCACTCCTTGCGCGCCCCGGCCCCGCGCGCCCGTGGTGAGCCAACGTCGATTCTCTCCATCGAAGAGGCCATTGGCGGGCACCGGCCGCAGATTCAACTGATACACTCGCCCGAGGCGAACCACTAGAATGGCGCCTCCATGGAGCCCTGGTTCGGGCGGCTGGAGCGGGTCCTCCGCGAAGAGCGCGACTTCGGCCGCGCCGCGCAGGAGACGTGCCGCACGCTACGCGCCGAAGTCCCCCGCTACAACTGGGTCGGCGTCTACATGATCGAGGGCGGCGACACCCTCGTCCTGAAGGCGTGGGACGGATCCGCTGCCACCGAGCACGTGCGCATCCCCATCGGACAGGGGATCTGCGGCCTGGCGGCGCGCGAGGCGCGCACCGTGGTCGTCGACGACGTCAACAAGGACCCCCGCTATCTCGCCTGCTTCCTGCAGACCCGCTCCGAAATCGTCGTGCCGATCATTTCGGAGGGGCGCGTCGTGGGCGAGATTGACATCGACAGCGACCGGCCCGCGGCGTTCACCGAGGCCGACCGCAAACTGCTGGAGTCCGTGGCAGAGCAACTGGGCAAAGCGTCGGCGCGGATCGGACGGTGACTCGCTACTCTTTCTCGCCGAGCTTCGACGTGATCTCGAAATCGATCTTCAGCTCGTGCGTTTCGCCGGTATTCGGGTCGATCGCCTTGTAGCGCGCCCGCACGGCCCCGGCGCACTCGTGCGACGCGACGAGCCCCGAACCGAGGTCGAGCAGGACGGTCCCCTTCGTCTCGAAAGTCGTCTCCTGGACCTCGGCGTTCTTGTCCCGCTTCGCCTCGGGGATCTCGAGCTTCCCCGAGGTATCGAAAGTGATCCGGCCGAGCGTCCGCCCGCCCTTCTCCTCCACTTTCTCGAGGCGCGACTTCTGGCGGAACGCGAAGATTCCGTCGTTGTCCTTCTGCTTGTAGGCCCCCTTCCATTCCGAGGTCCACTCCGCGCCCGACGCCACCGGCTTTTCCGGCAGGCGCACCAGCGCGTTCACCGCGAGATCGAGCGCCTCGCCCCACGCGTCCTTCTTCGGATCGTTCGACGCGTACTCCCCCTTGGGTCCGACCCGGTAGTCCGGCCCCCCCATCGAGAGGAACCAGCAGGTCTGCTTCAGCTTGTCGGTCGTCAGGTCCCCGGGCGGCGCGGCGCGCTCGAAGTCGAATCCGTACGGCTCGTCGTCGTACTTACCTTCCACACGCGCCGTCGCGTACTCGATCTTGATGCCCGCCCCCTTCGCGGCCGTCTTCGTCACCCGGCGGACTCCCTCGCCCTTGATGCGGATCTCGGAGAAGGAGAGGAATTCCATCGCGGACCGGACGAGGTTCGTGATCGCCTCCGTCCCCTCGAGCTTCAGCTTGAGCGTGGCCTCGCCGCGGACGGGCGTCTTGTCGCCCCGCTTGCCGCCGTAGGCCAGGTCGTGGCTCGTCTCCTGGAAGAGCGGCATGGCAAGGGCGACAATCGCAAGCCGGATCATGGTTGCTCCCATCACAGAAGTTCGCGGATCGGCCGGCCCCCTTCCAGGAGCCGGATCGGACGCCCGTTCGGCGTAGCCACCTTTTTTGCCGGGTCGATCCCGAGACGGTCGAAGATCGTCGCGTACAGATCCTCGACCGAGACCGGCCGGTCGGCGATTTCCATCCCGTCCGCCGTGGTCGCGCCAACGACGCGGCCGCCCTGGATGCCGCCGCCGGCGAGGACGCATGACCACGCCCGCGAAAAATGGTCGCGTCCCTGCGCCGCGTTCACCTTCGGCGTGCGGCCGAACTCCGACAGCCATACCACCAGCGTCTCGCCGAGCATCGACCGGCGGTCGAGGTCGCCCAGGAGCGCCGCGAATCCGGGATCAAGCTGGCCCATGAGGCCGCGCTGGCGGTTGAAGTTGTCCGAATGGGAGTCCCAGTCCGCCAGCCGCACCTCGACGAACCGCGTCCCGGCCTCCACGAGTCGACGCGCCATGAGGCAGGCGCGGGAGAAGGCGCCCTCGCCGTAGAGCTTCCGGACCTCCTCCGGCTCGGCCGAGAGGTCGAACGCTTTCAAGTGCGGCGATTTCATGAGGGCCAGCGCCCGATCGTATGCCCGCTGGTGCTCGAGGGTCTGGCGCTCGTCGTGCTCCTTTCGGAATTCCGCATTCTGCGCGCGGAGGAGCCGCGCGCGGTCGTCGAGACGGACCGACGTCAAACCCGGCACGGGCGTGAGATCCTCGAGGGGGTTGTCGATCTTCTCAACCAGGAAGGGCGCCGTCTCGGGCGCGAGGAATCCCGACCCGACGCCGTCGTCGCCCCCGATCGTGACGCATCCCGGCAGTCCGCCCTCCCGCATCCCGAGCTCCGAGCAGATGAGGCTCCCGAGATGCGGGTAGTCGACGGTCTCGACGCGACGGTGGCCGGTGTGGAGGAGGTACTGGGCCGTTTCGTGGTTCGGATCCTTCGAGCAGAGCGTCCGGACCACCGAGTACTTGTCGGCGAGCGACGCCATGCGCGGGAGGTGCTCGCTGATCGAATATCCGCGCTTCGTGTCGAGCGCCTTGAAGGGTCCGCCGTTCGCGGCGCCGGGCTTCGGATCCCACGTGTCGATCTGGCTCGCGGCCCCCTGCATCCAGAGGAGGATCACCGACTTCGCCTTCGCGGCGGCGCTCTCCTGGCCGGAAGCGAATCCGAACTTCGCGCCGAGCGCGGTTCCCGCGGCGGCGCCGAAGGCGATCCGGATGAAGTCGCGGCGCCCGAGGGCGCAGTGGCGGCAATTGTCCATGGCTAGTGGTTGAAGAAAAACTCCGTGGAGTTGACCAGCACCCAGAAAAGGTCCTCGAACGCGGCCGGCTCCCGGCGGCGCTTCAGGTGATCGAACACCCGCGCGCGCTCCGCCCCGTCCGGAGGCCGCGCGAGAAGCGTGAGGTAGAGGAGATCGACGCGGGCCGCGGGTTCCTTCTCGGACTTCAGCACCTCCGCGAGCCTTCCCCATCCCGCCTTCATCAGGCCCTGCAGGTCGTGGCCGTTCATCAGTTTGAGGGCGAGGCGCACGCTCCCGGCGTACGGGTTCTCCTCCGGCGCGCGCCGGCCCGGGGCGAGCAGGTTCTGCACGAAGAGGAAAAGGTACTGGCGGAAGACCTCAGGATTCTTGTAGCCCTCCGGCAGGTCCTTGTTCGACGTGTACTGGTCGTAGAAGGTCTTGAGGAAGGCATCGAGGTTGAGCGTCCAGACGAGGCTGTTCAGGACCTGCGGCGGATCCTGGGGCTTCAGCAGCTTGAAGGAGAACTCCCGGTCGGGCGCCGCGCCGCGCTTCGACCCGAGGCCGTACGCCTTCGAGAGGAGAATGCCCCGGCTCAGGCGGCGCATCCGGTAGCCGCCCGCGCGGAAATCCTCCGCGAGGGCGCGGAACAGGTCGGGATGGATCGGCTCCGAGCGCGACGAGAAGCGGTCGACGGGCTCGACGAACCCGAGGCCCATGAAGTGGCGCCAGACCCGGTTCACGGCGGCCCGCGCGAACTGGCCGTCGCCGTACTCCAGGATTTTCTTCGCGAGCCATTCCCGGGGCGGAGTCCCGTCGGGCGGCGAGGTCCCGTCGAGGAATCGGGGCGTCGTGGCGTGTTCCGCGTCGGCGGAAATCTTCACCGTCGCGGGCAGCTCCTGGTGGAGCTTCGTCCGGATCCCGTCGAAGGTCTTGCGCGTCTTCTGCTTGAGGTTCCCGAAGTGGGCCGCGAGCCCCCAGAAGTCTTCCTGGGTGAAAGGCTCGGAGGGATGGTCGTGGCACTGGGCGCACTGGATCTGCAGGCCGAGGAAGACGCGCGCCGCGCGGCTCGAGAGCGCGACGGGCGGCTCCTTCGGATCGAGGTACCGGAGGATGAAATTCATCTCGGGATGCTCGTCCTTCTCCCCCGTCGCGGCGACCAGGTCGGTCTCGAAGCGGTCGTAGGGCAGGTCTTCCTTCCACGCCCGGACGAGCCATCCGGTGAAGGCGGGGAAATCGACCTTGAGCGGATCGGTCTCCTCGAGGCGGAATCCGAAGAGGAGACGCATCCACCGGTCGGCGAAATAGCGGGCCGCCTCGTCGGAGCCGAGCATCGCGTCGATGGCCGCCGCGCGCTTGCCCTTGGACTTGTCGGCGACGAAAGCGCGGACCTCATCGGGCTTCGGGGGACGGCCGAGGACGTCGAGCGAAAGGCGGCGGAAGTACTCGTAGTCGTCGGCGGGCGCGGCGGGCGCGATTTTTTCGGCGGCCCAGCGCGCGTCGAGGTGACGGTTGATGAGGGCCGCGACGGGATCGGGCCCCTCCTGCGGCGCAGCGTGGCCGAGAACCAGGATGCCGGCGAGAGCGAGCGTCCTCATGCGGGTTAGATTACCCGCTTCGGGCGCGGCAGGTTTCACGAAGGACGGAAACCCTACTTCGGCTTTTCCTCTTTCTGAGGCGCGGGCGCCGGTGCCGGTGCGGCCGGGACCGCGACAGGCAGGTCGATCGTCCAGGTCATGTCCCCGTCGGGAGGCTTCACTTTGGTCCAGGGTGCGTGGCCGACCCCGAGCAGTTGACGGGCGCGCGTCGCAATCTCCGCGTCCGGGCTCTTGAGGGCGTCGCGGACGAACGGAAGCGTGGTCTCGCCCGCGCGCAGCAGCTCCTTCGTCGCCTTCTCGCGCGTCTCGATCGACTCGTTTCCCAGCTCAGTGATCCAGGCGCGGTACTCCTTCGCTTGTTCCTCGGTCGCTTTCGGAGGGTCTGGGTAGCCCTCGCCGAGCGCAATCGCCTTCACGAGGTGAAGCGCGCGGCGACGGAGTCCCGGCGGCGTTTCGTCGGCGGTGATCCCGAGCGCCTTGAGCGACTTGCGCGCCGTGACAAGCTCATCTTGGACGTTCTCCTCGTCGTCGAGACCCTCCTGCTTCAGCGCCTGCAGCTTTTTCAGCGAAGCGACGAGCGCGCTCAAGGGATCGTCTTCCACGGTCGCCTCGAAGGCGCCCCCGGCGCCGACGCGCATCCGCCGAATCAGGATCTGGCCCGCGTACTTGCCCTGGACGCCGGGAACGAGGGAGCGGCCCTTGATCTTGATGATGGCCTTTACGGCGCGCGGCAGGTACTCCCCCTCCGTGGCGAAGAGGCCCGCCGCCTCGAAGGCGCCGTTGAGTTTCGCGGCGACCTTGATGAATTCGTCGTCGAGCGCCCCCGCTTCGGGCGACGGCTTGTAGGCGTCGACGGCCTTCCAAGCGTCGACGAGCTTCGGCCAGGCTTCCTTGAGGCGCGCCTCGTCCTGGGGGACCATCGCGAGGAGGAGCGCGGCGGCGAGCGTCATCATGGTTTCTCCCTCCGGCTATTTCTTCTCTTCCTTCTTCGGCGGATCCGCGGGCGGGGCCGGCGCGGGCGGCGCCTCGACCGCGGCGGGCGCGACGAGGATGTCCATGCCCCACTCCGAGGGCTGGGGCGCCCGGACCGTTTTCCACGGCGCGTGGCCGATCCCGAGGAGCTGGCGGGCCCGGGCGACGATCTCCGCGTCCCCGCCCTTCAGCGCTTCCCGAACGAACGGCAGCGACGCCTCGCCCGCGCGGAGGAGTTCCTTCGTCGCCTTCTCCCGGGTCTCGATCGACTCGTTGCCCAGCTCGGCGATCCACGCGCGGTACTGCTTCCCCTGCTCCTCCGTCGCCTTGGGGGATTCGGGATAGGCTTCGCCGAGCGCGAGGGCGCGGATCAGGGAGAAGACCCGACGCCGCAACGCGGCCGGAGTCTCGTCCGCGGTGATCGCGAGGAGCTTGAGCGCCTTCCGGACCGTGACCATCTCGTCCTGGACGTTCTCCTCGTCGTCGAGTCCGCCCTGCTTCAGGACCCGGAGCATCCCGAGGGAGCGAAGCAGCGCGCCCATGGGATCGCTCTCCACGGGCACGACCTGGTCCGGCACGGCGGGCGCTCCGGGCGCCACTCCGCCCACGCGAAACCGCCGGACCACCGCGATCCGGCCTCCCCGGCCATCCCAGAAGGAGGCGCCCGACGGCGCGAGCGCGCGGGCGCGGACTTTGATGAAGGCCTTCAGGGCGAGCGGGGCGTACTCCCCTTCCTCGACGAAGAGCCCGCCCGCTTCGAACGCGTCGCGGAGCTTGCCCGCGACTTTCAGGAACTGGTCGTCCAGTTCCCCGGTCGCCGCGGGAGCCTTGTACTCGACCACCGCTTTCCACGCGTCGGCGAGCTTCGGCCACGCCTCCTTGAGGCGCGCCTCATCCTGTGGAACCATCCCGAGCAGGAGCGCAGCGGCGAGCGTCATCATCGGGTCCTCCGTTCGAATGGAGAGGGGGCTTCGGCACAGAGTTTACCCGATTGGTAACGCCCGCCGCGAGAAGGTTCACCGATACCGGTACTCCGGCCGGTATCCCACGATCTCGATCTCAAGGCCATCGGGATCGATCACGTAGACGGCGTCACCCTCCTTGCGGGAGGCGGACTCCGCCACCGGGATCCCCTCGCGCTCGAGCCGCGCCCTGAAGGCCGCGAGGTCGGGCGTGACGAAGCCGATGTGGCTGAAGATCCCGGTCCCCGCGCCGGGGTCGCCCCCCTCCGACAGCGCGACGTAGAACCGGTCCGTCCCGACGTGGACGGTGCGGCCGTACGGCCCCGTCCCGTCGTGCCGCACCTCGAAGCCGAAGGCGCGCCGGTAGAAGGCGACGCTCCGGTCGACGTCCGACACGCCCAGGTGCGCGTGCTCCATCCGATCCACCACGGCCCGCGTTTCAACCCCGAGTTCCAGGTTTTCCATGTGCTTCCCTTTCCCGTTGGCGATTCTTGATTCTCCTCCCGCCGACCGCTTACCGCTACTGAAGTCTGATGTCCGAAGTCCATCACTATATACAGTATATACTGTATATAATATTATATTGCCTGCGAATTCCGGGCCCGCTATCCTGAAGCCATGGCGGAGTACACCGAGGCGGAGCGGCCGAGGTCGCTGGACCTCCTGAAGGTCCGGGGCCCCATGAACGTGCCCGGGATGGCGCGGCTCCTCGGCGTGAACCCGAACGCGGTGCGGCAGCAGCTCGAGGCGCTCCACCGCGAGGGGCTCGTCGAGGTGCGCGTCGAGCGGCGCCGGGTCGGGCGGCCCACGCAGCTGTGGGCGCTGACGCCGAAGGCCGAGGCCCTCTTCCCCCAGGCGTACGGGACGATGGCCGTCGACCTCCTCCGGCGGCTGCGCGAGATCGACGGCGAGGGCAAGATATCGAAGCTCTTCGCGCGCCGGACGAGGGAGCTCCTGAAGGCCTACCGCCGGCGCCTCGCGGGGAAGTCGGAAGGGGAGAGGCTTCGGGAGCTCGCGAAGATCCGGGACCGCGAGGGGTATATGGCGCGCGCCCAGGCTTCGGGCCTCACCGAGCACCACTGCCCCATCGCCGCGATCGCGCGGGAGTTCCCCCTCGTCTGCCGGTACGAGCAGCTCCTCTTCGAGGCCGCGCTGGGGATGAAAGTGGAACGTACGAAGCACATCGCGAGCGGCGACGAGGCGTGCGTCTACAGAACGAAATCAGGCGGATGACCAATAGCGGATGACCGATGACCGATGACGGATGACCGGGGATTCTTCCTGATGTCTGAAGTCTGAGGTCTGAGGTCTCGCGGTTTACCACATCTCTGTAAGAATCCGCTCCGGCGTGAATCCAAGTTCCGCGAGTTTTCCGGTCACCTTGCGGCGCGGATTGCCGCACCACGATTCGCAGAAGCCCGGCTCCTTCCGCTTCGATCCGTCGGGCGCCGCGACGTCGCGCGGCCGGTTGGGCCCGCACGTGAACGCCATCGAGGTCGCGCCGTCGATCAATCCCTCCATGGCCCGGCGGATGATGTCGGGCGCGACGTGCTCGCCCCCCGCGACGGAATAGATGTGGCGGATCCGGAAGCGGTCGGCGTGGCGCGCCTGGAGATCCTTCCACTCCTCCTTGAAGAAGACGTCCTCGGGGTTGCGGTTCTGGAGGACCAGCAGGTGGCGCTGGGGCCACCCCTTCGCGAGGGCATGGCGGATCATGCCCCGGTTCGGCGCGACGCCGCTCCCCGCGCACAGGTGGAGGAAGCCCGTGATCCCCGCGGGCGGCGCCGGAGGCAGGCAGTACCTCCCGTTCGGGCCCGAGAAGGCGATCCGGTGGCCGGCCTTCGCCTGGTGCACGAAGTACGGGGCGAGGAGCTGGTGAAAGGGCCCATCCTTGGGATTCTGCTTGACCGAGATCTCGACGAAGGAGGGGTCGGTCCCGTCGCTCGAGAGCGAGAAGCTCCGCGGCGGCTCCGGCATCCCCTTCTTCTCCTCGAGGTCCCGGATCTCCGCCGCCAGCGCGTCGAACTGGTGCGGATCGATCTCGATGTACTGCCCGGGCCGGTAGTCGAAGGGAGCGCCGCCTATGTCGAGGCGGAGCGTAACGGACATAGGCGCTTCCGGGCGAACGGATGACACGGTGGAGGTGATGGCTGTCATGGGCTGAGAGCTTCCAGTATCCAGTGCCCAGTGTCCAGTTTCAGAAGCTCGAAGCGGGAAGCGTCGGAAGCGGGGAACGGGAATCGGGTAACGGGGAGCTTCACTCCCAACTATAGAAGCCCCTCTTCGTTTTCTTCCCCAACTCTCCCGCTTTGACTTTGTTCTTCAAAATTTCAGGGGGCCGATAGCGCTCGTCCTTGAGCTCCCGGTGAAGGTGCTCCGCGATCGCGAGCCGCACGTCGAGTCCCACGAGGTCCGTGAGTCGGAGCGGCCCCATGGGATGGTTGTAGCCCAGCTCCATCGCGCGGTCGATGTCCTCAGCCGAGGCCACGCCCTCCTCGAGCATCCTCATCGCCTCGAGGCCGAGGACGACGCCGAGCCGGCTCGTGGCGAATCCGGGCGAGTCCTTCACGACGATCGCCGTCTTCCCCATCCGCCGCGCCGTCTCGAGGACGCGGTCCCGCGCCTCGTCGCCCGTCCTCCCGTGCACCACGACCTCGACCAGCTTCATGAGATGGACCGGATTGAAGAAGTGCATGCCGAGGACGCGCTCGGGACGCGCCGTGGCCGACGCGATCTTTCCCACGGGGAGCGACGACGTATTGGTCGCCAGGATCGCGCCGGGCGGGGCCAGCCGGTCGAGCCGCCCGAACAGGTCGCGCTTGAGCTCCAGGTCCTCCATGACGGCCTCGACGATGAGGTCCGCGTCGCGCGCCGCGGCCGCGAGGTCCGGTTCCAGCCGGAGGTTCGCGAGCGTCCGGGACTTCTCCTCTTCGGACACCTTCCCCTTCCGCAGTCCCGCGTCGAGATCCGCCTCGATCTGCCGGCGCGCCTTCTCCAGGGCGGCGGGAACGGCGTCGTTCAAGGCCACGCGGTGGCCCGACATCGCCGCGACGTGGGCGATGCCGTGGCCCATCGTGCCGGCGCCGACGACCGCGATCCGAGGCGGTTCCTGGCTCATGGAAGAGAGTTCCTTGAAGGGGAGAGTCGGTTCATTCCGCGAGGACGACCCGGTTGCGCCCCTGGTTCTTGGCTTCGTAGAGCGCCCGGTCCGCCGCCTCGTTGAGCCGGCCCGCGTCCCCGGCCTCCGTGAGAATCGCCACGCCCCCGCTGAAGGTGGCGCCGAACTCGCCGCGCTCCGAGGCGTGGCGGATGTGGGAGAAGCCGTCGCAGATCTCCGCGAGCACCTTGAGCGCGGTGGGGCCGTCCGCGTCCGGGAGGATGACGGCGAACTCGTCCCCCCCGTACCGCCCGATGATGTCCGTCTTGCGGAGCCGGTTCTGGAGGAGCCGGGACAGGCTGAGGATGACGCGGTCCCCCGTGGGGTGCCCGTGGCGGTCGTTGACCTCCTTGAAGTGATCGATGTCGATCATGGCGTACGCCAGGCGGCGCCCCTGCCGCCGCGACCGCGCCACCTCGATCTGGAGCTGGGCCTTGGTGCGCGAGTGGTTCAGGACCCCCGTGAGGCTGTCGCGCACCATGAAAGAGCGAAGGACCCGCGCGCGCTGGGCGCGGGCCGTGAGGGAGGCGACGAGCCGGTCCTCCGCGATGGGCTTCGTCAGAAAATCGTCGCCCCCCAGGCGGAGCGCCCCGAGCTGGCGGCCGATGTCCGTCTCCGAGGAGAGGAAGACGATCGGGATCCCGACGAACGCCTCCTGCTGCCGGATGACCGCGGCCAATTCGAGCCCGTTGCACCCCGGCATGTAGATGTCCATCAGGATCAGGTCCGGGCGGAACTCGACGAGCGGACCCGAAATCTGGCGGGGATCGGTGACCACGCGCCCGGCCATCCCCGCCTCCTCCACCACGACCCTGAACCGTTCCGCGGTCGCCTCCTCGTCGTCCACGATCAGGATCCGGTAGGGTTCCTGGCTGTAGTGGGACGTGAGCAGCTCGAGCTGGTCGATGAGCGAGCTGATGTTGACGGGGCGCGGGAAATAGCCGCTTCCCCCGG
>DATHFI010000328.1:0-5077 GCA_035490275.1 Planctomycetota bacterium | reverse complement strand
GGGGCTGCGGAAGCGACAGAAGACGGAGGACACTGTCGAGCTCTTCTCGCAGGTCCGGACCGCCGAGGCGATCGGGCGGGCGGACGCCGTCCTCCTGCTCGTCGACGTCATGGAGAAGATCAGCGAGGCGGACAAGCGGATCGCGGGGATGATCGAGGAGCGGAAGAAGCCCTGCGTCATCGTGCTCAACAAGTGGAACCGGGTGCCGAAGGGGCTCGGGCCCGACGAATTCGAGGACTACCTGGAGAAGGCGATGCCGGTCCTGCCCTACGCGCCGGTGATGATGATCTCGGCGCTAAAGGCGGAGCGGATCTGGGAGGCCTTCAAGGTGGCGGGGGACCTCGTCCACCAGGCGTCGCAGATGGTGTCGACGGCGGAGCTGAACCGCGTCATCCAGCGTGCGCAGAAGGAGCGGTCGCCGGGGACGCGGGGAACGCGCGAGCCGAAGATCTACTACGCGACGCAGACGCGGGTGAAGCCGCCGACCTTCATCATCTTCGTGAACGACCCGAAGAACTTCACGCCGGACTACCACCGGTTCCTGGAGAACAAGGTCCGGCAGTATCTTCCGTTCCCCGAAGTCCCGATCCGGCTGACCTTGCGCGCCCGGGGACCCACAAAAAAGAAATAGGGCCACTTGGTGGTGGGGCCGTTTCCAGATTCGAGATCCCAGATCCCAGCATTAGAAGTTCCAAGCTGGAAGCTTCCGAAACGGGGAACGGGGAACGGGGAACGGGTAGCTACACCTCGAGGTCCTCGTCCGTCATGACCTTGTTGCGCCCGCCGCGTTTCGCGGCGTAGAGGGCGGCGTCGGCGCGTTTCACGACCGTCTCGGGCGTGTCGGTCTCGCGCAATTCCGCGACCCCGATGCTCACGGTCGTCGGAATCTCTTTCCCCTCGACGGCGATCTTGCGCTTTTCCGTGCCCTTGCGGATCTCCTCGGCGATTTCCCGGGCGCGTATCAGGGGGATCGAGGGGAGGACGGCGATGAACTCCTCGCCGCCGAAGCGGGCGACCATCCCCTCCGCGGCGTCGATGCGGTCCTTGGCCACGGCGGCCGTCATGGCCAGGACGATGTCCCCCGCGGCGTGGCCGAACTGGTCGTTCTTCTCCTTGAAGTGGTCGAGGTCGAGCATGAGGGCGCAGAGCGGGGAGCTCTGGGAACGGCACGCGGCGATGTGCTCCTCGAGGCGGGCGAAGAAGAACTGGCGGGTGTACAGCCCGGTGAGCGTGTCGACGGTCGACCGCTCGAAGAGCCGCGCGTTCTGCAGCGTGATTCCCACCTGCGCGGCGAAGATCGTCATGAACTCCTGGTCGTGGGCGTGGTAGGCATCGCGCGTCTTCTTGTCCGTGACGCAGAGGACGCCGATCGGCCGCGGAGTCGTGCGGATGCCCTCGCTTCGGGCGACGACCGGAACGATGAGGAACGATTTGCTGGCATACGTCCGGACGGGCGGAAAATCCTTGGTGGGCGCGTCGGTCTTCAGGAACGGCTTGCAGTAGTGATACGCCTGCCCCGCCCACCGTTCGCCCGCGTGGAGGCGGATCCTCGCCCACTCGACGCGCGGGATGTGCGAGGAGTAGACGACGCCCAGCTCGCCCCGGCCGTCCGCGATGAGCAGCGTCGCCTTGTCCGACGCGAAAATCCGGCAGGCGCTTTCCACGGCTTCCCGGTAAATCGCCTCGCGCGACAGGAACGAGCTGATCCGGCGCGTCGTTTCGCCGAGGTGGATGAGCTTGCGGCTGTACTCGACCGACCGCTCGTAATTGAGGACGTTCTCGATCGCGAGGGCCACGAGGGGGGCGATGGCGTTGAGGAGGCCGAGGTCCTCGCGGTTGAAGGGGTGGGTGATCGTGAGCGAGTCGACGTACATCGCGCCGAGGACCTTCTCGCGCTTGGCGACGGGGACGCAGAGGGCCGACTGGATGCTCTGGTCGACGATGGAATCGCCGCGCTTGAAGCGCTCGTCGGCGGCCGCGTCGAGGGTGAGGATGCCCTCGCGCTTCTGGACGACCTCGCGGAGGATCGTGCCGCTCACCTTGACGAAGCCCGTGAGGGCGCTCCGCTCGCTGATGCGCTGGCTGGCGACGCGGAGGGCGCCTTGCTCGTCGGCGAGGAGGATGAAGACGCGGTCGGGCTTGAAGACCTGGAAGAGGATGTCGTTGAGGGAGCGGAGGATCTCGTCGAGGTTCAGCGAGGCGTTGATCGTGGAGGCGACCCGGTACAGGGTTTCGAGGTCCCCGGAGACGCGGTCGTCGCGTCGGATCGCGGCGACCGCCTCGGCGGGATCCGAGAGCTGCTTGACGCGCGTCTCGATGACGGCGTCCATGGTGTCGCCCATGGCCTCTTCGCGGGGAAGGTAGTCGGTCGGGAGGGAGGGGGTTTCATCGCTGAAGAGGACGGTGAGGCTGCCGAGGGCGATCATGTCGCCGTGGCGGAGGACCTCCTCGGTGATGTCGTTGTTGTTGACCGAGAGGGCGGCGCCGGGATCCATACGGAGTATGCGGTACTGGCCGTCCTTGTAGCGGATGATGGCGTGGCGGTCGAGGACGTCGGGCTCGAGGAATTGGAAATCGCAGTCGCCCGTGCGTCCGATGGTGTTGACGGACGCGAGCGGCAGGGTGGTGCCCATGTACTTGCCGTCGATGAAGACGAGATGCGCCATACGGTCGGTTCGGTTGTCGCCGGGAATCCTCGCGATGACCGCCGCACGGGCGGAAGGACACGGGACCTGAATCACCCCTATTCTAGCACGCGATGGGGAGGTAACCGCCAGCTTCACGCTCCAAGCTTCAAGCCGGAAGGGAAGATGAAGGCTTGGCCGCGGAGGAGGATCCAAACGGACCCCGAACTGAGGCCTGGGTATCCTTCCCGACGGGCCCGGGGATTCCCTGATCTTCCGAGAGAATCGTCGAGGTTTGGCGTAGACGTGGTTATGATTTCGCACATGGCGGCGCGCCGGTGGTTGTCGATCGCCTTCCTCTCCGTCCTGGTTCCGGCCGGCCGGCAAGATGAGGGCCAGGGCTCTTCCCATCCCAAGCTTCCCCCGCGGCTCCTCGTGCTCGCCACCGCCGAAGACGCGGCCTCAGGCCTTCTGGCGTGGAGCGACGACGAGTCGGTCGCGCTCCTCACGGACCGGGGCGAGCGCAAGTTCGCTTGGTCGGAGCTCCGTCCCTACTCCGCGTGGCGCGCCCGGTCGGTCCTGGCGGGACGCGACGCGGCGAAGCGACTCGAGCTGGCGGCGTTCTGCCGGGAGCACAAGCTGCACCGCCAGGCGCGCTGGGAGCACGCCGCCGCGCGAGCCCTCGACCCGAAAAGCGCGGTTCCCGACCTCGAGGAGCTGCGCAAGCTGGACGCCGAGGCCTTCCTCCCGAACGCCCTCGGGCTGGCGCCGACCGCGGTCGCGAAGCATCTCGAGAAGGAAGCGACGGAGGCCATGGCGGCGCGGTCCGCGGCCGAGAAGAAGCGCCATGAGGACCGCCGGAGGGAACTCGGGGTTTCGGAGGTGACGACCCTCGCCTGGCGCGGGGACGTCTCGCGCCGGCTCGACATCGTTTTCGCCTGCGACGGGTACGCCGAGGCCGACCAGCCCAAGTACCACGCCATCGCCGACCAGCTGATGAAGGCCGTCCTCAAGGTCGAGCCGATGGCGAACTACCCGAGCTACATCAATTTCCACCGCGTCAGCATCGTGGAGCCCACGAGTGGCCTGCGCAACGGAAAGACGCGCCTCGGCTCGAAGGTCGAGTCGGGCATGCTCACGTGCAACACCGGGGCGGCATGGGAGGTGGCCCTGCTGGCGCCGGACGCGGACCTCGTTTTCGTGGTGGCCAACGTCAAGGACGTCCGCGCGTCGGGCGGCCACGGCGTCCTGACGCTCGACGCCAGCGGCGACATCAACGACACCTCCATCCACGAGCTGGGGCACGCGTTCGCCGATCTCGACGACGAGTACGTCGATGAAACCGTGCAGCAGCGGTACCCGGCTTGGGACCCCGCCGAGGAGCATCTCCACTTCAACACGACCCAGGTCGGGGACGTGAAGAAGGTCAAGTGGCATTATTGGACCCAGCCTCCGCTTCCGAAAGGCACGGTGGTGGGGTGTTTCGAGGGCGCCTATTTCCGGGCGACCGGCTTCTGGCGCCCGTCGCCCACCTGCCGGATGCGCGATACCTCCGATCCGTTTTGCGCCGTCTGCTTCGAGCAGATGGAGAAGTCGCTTTATTCGCTGGTCTCGCCCATCGACGCGGCCTCGCCCCAGGTGATGGGGATCCGGGCGTTCCTCGACGACGAGCTGCCCTTCACGGCCCAGGCGGTCCTCACCGAGGGGAAGGCAGCCGCGCTGGGGGGCCTGTCGGCGGCCTGGTATGTGGACGGGGCGCGCGACACCCGGCACGTCGCCTCGAAGGACAAGACGACGTCGCTCCGGTTCAAGGGGCTCGACCTCAAGGCGGGACGCCACGAGGTGGCGCTCCGCGTCGATTTCCAGAACAAGCGCGTCCGCCGGGACGATGGGCTGCTGTCCGGCCACCGCGTGTGGGAGGTCGAAGTCCTGCCCTACAACCGGCCGAAGCTCGTCCTGACGGGCGAAATGTCGAAGGGGTCCGTGACGACGAAGCTGGAAGGGGCCGCCGGCCTCGCGGGGGTCAAAGCGGCCCTCGTGGAAGGGCCGCCCGGCGCGGAGATCGAAGCGGACGGGACGCTCCGCTGTCCATGCGACGAGGCGCTGACCGGCGCGCGGGTGGCGCGCGTTGGATTCGTGGACAAGGATGGGGCGCTCCTCGGCCTGGATGACCGCACGTTCGCGACGCCGCACGGCGACGGGCGCAACCTCCGGCCCTTCCTGCGGTTGCCGCCGGAGATCGAGGCGGTTGAAGGCCGGCCGTTCTATCATCGCGTCGACGCGTGGGATCCGGACGGGGACTTCCTGGCGTTCTCGGCGACGGGCCTTCCGGAAGGGGCGTCGATGGATCCCTCGACCGGGGAGATCCTCTGGGATCCCGGTTACGCGCAGGGCGGGCGGTACGAGGGGATCAAGGTCACGGCGACGGATGGGCAGCAGCAGGTCGCCGCCAC
>DATHFI010000327.1:0-4461 GCA_035490275.1 Planctomycetota bacterium | reverse complement strand
GCGGCGTCGAGTTTCGAGCGTTCGAGGTCGACGAGATCGATGTCTCCCAGCATGTAGACCGAGTCCAGGGCCAGCCTGGGCTTGGACGCGGGAAAAGTCGCAACCCGCCGCTCGGCGGTCCGGAATCCGAAGGGCCGCAGATGACGGGTTCCCAGCGTGCCCCAGACGTCGTTGAAATCTCCTCCGACGATCACCGGCGTCCGGTGATGCAAGGCGACGAAAGGTTGGCTTTCCAGGAACCGCCGCAGCTGCCAGCGCCTCAACACCTGCGCCAGGCCGAGGTGGAGATTGAATACGTGCAGGGTCCTGGACCGTCCCCCCGAGGAGGGGCGGACCCGGATTCGCGCATGAAGCACGCTCCGGCGCTTCGTCAGCGGCACAGTGACGTCGATGTTGCGCGACTCGGTGATGGCATAGCGGCTGAGGATCGCGTTCCCGTAGTGTCCTCCACCCCAGACCCGGACGTTCGGAAAGAACGTGCGGTGGCGCAGGCGGAGGAGGTCGCCCAGGACGTCCACCTGCCGATGGCCCGAAGATCGCCGCGCCCCCTCATCGACTTCCTGGAGCAGCACGAGATCGGGATCGTAGTGGGAGATCACCTCCCGGATGCGGCCCGGATCGTAGCGGCCGTCGGTGCCGCCGATGCACTTGTGGATGTTGTAGGTCATCACGCGGAAACGCACGGTCGCTCCCTGGTCAGGCCGGGCCGTCCGTTGAGGAGTTCGCCTCCCGGTTCGAGCATTCTCCGCCCATTGCGGGACGGAGGCTAGAGGATGATGAAGTCCCTCGACGTTCCGCCGTCCTGGACGGCCGACAGCAGGTTCTGAATCATGGGCACTCCATTCCAGGCAGCTCGGCCAGCGGCCGTCGCTGCCCTATGGACTCGGATCTGCCGTACATGTTTTGATTCGCCGGACGGGGATTCGTTATGGTGGGAAACCCGTCATTCTGCCGGACGGGTGATCTTTGTCGCGCGGCCTTTTCAACTGATAGAATCGGACCCGCGATCCCCGGAGGAAGCGGTGGCCCAGATTCAAAGCGTCCTCGAGAAGGTCCGGAGCGATCCGCCCAACATTCTCGCCGCGCTCCAGGCGGTGCAGGCCGGATTCGGGTACGTCGATCCAGTCCAAGTGCCCCTCATCGCCCACGCGCTCGGCGTCACCGACTCCGATGTGCACGGCGTCCTCAGCTTCTACCACGACCTCCGGACCCAGCCGCCGGGGCGCCACATGGTCCGGTTCTGCCTGGGCGATTCCTGCATCGCGATGAAAGCCGAGAAATCTCTCGGGGTCCTCGAGAAGAAATTAAAGTGCGCGCTCGGCGAGACCACGAAAGACGGCCGGATCACGCTTGAAAAAGTCTACTGCCTCGGCAACTGCGCGCTCTCGCCATCGATGATGATCGACGGCGACGTCGTCGGGCGGTTCACCCCCGCGACAGTCGCGAATCACCTGAAGGGCCTCAAGTAGATGGGCGCGCGCCTATACGTCTCCAACGACGTCTGCGCCCTGGCGGCGGGAGCCGACCGGGTCGCCCAGGCCCTGTCGAAGAAGGGCGCGATGGTCGTCCGCACCTCGAGCCGCGGCGCGTTCTTCCTCGAGCCGCTCGTGGAAACGGATGGGCCCGGGGGCCGCGTCGGCTGGGCCAACGCGACCGAGAAGGACGTCGCTAAAATCCTCGCGGGGAAGGGCGCGAAGCCCGTCGAGAAGATCCCGTTCCTCACGAAGCAGGCGCGCTTCACCTTCGCCCGGGCCGGAATCATCGACCCGCTCTCCCTCGAGGACTACAAGATTCACGGAGGATTCCGCGGACTGACGAAGGCGCTTGACCTGGATCCTCAGAAAATCATCGACGAGGTGAAGGCCTCCAGCTTGCGGGGTCGCGGCGGCGCCGCGTTCCCCGCGGGCGTCAAGTGGCAGACCACGAAAGACGCGCCCGCCGACCACAAGTACGTCGTCGCCAACGCCGACGAGGGCGACCCCGGGACCTTCTCCGACCGGATGATCATGGAAGGGGAGCCCTACCGACTGATCGAGGGAATGGCGATCTGCGCGCGCGCGGTCGGCGCCACGAAGGGGTACATCTACGCCCGCAGCGAATACCCGCACGGAATCCGCAAGGTCCGCGCGGCGATCGCCCGGGCCACCGAGGCGGGCTGGCTCGGCCACAAGATCCAGGGCACCGACTTCGTCTTCGAGCTCGAAGTCTTCGTCGGGGCGGGCGCCTACATCTGCGGGGAGGAGACCGCGCTCCTCGAGAGCCTCGAAGGCAAGCGCGGCATGGTCCGGCCCAAGCCTCCCTTTCCGGCCGTCGAGGGCCTCTACCGGAAACCCACCGTCGTCAACAACGTCATCACGTTCGCGACCGTGCCCGACGTTCTCGACCGCGGCGCCGCGTGGCACGCGTCGATGGGCACCGATAAGAGCAAGGGGACGATGCCGCTCCAGCTCGCCGGATGCATCCGGCAGGGCGGTCTGGTCGAAGTGCCCTTCGGCATTACCCTAGAGGAAGTGATCCACGACTTCGGCGGCGGGCTCCCCAAGGGGTCGAAATTCAAGGCGGTCCAGGTCGGCGGGCCGCTGGGCTCGATCTTTCCCGAGAAACTCCTCAAGACACCCATCTGTTTCGACGAGTTCGCCAAGGCCGGTGGAATCCTCGGCCACGGTGGGATCGTCGTATTCGACCACGAAACCGACATGGTCGACCTCGCGCGCCATTTCATGGAGTTCACGGCCGAGGAATCCTGTGGCAAGTGCACGCCGTGCCGCGTGGGATCGTCGCGCGCGCGGGAGATCCTCGAGCAGATCCGCGACGGCAAGGGCCGGCCCGAGGATCTCGAGACCCTGCGCGACCTCAGCGACACCATGAAGATGACCAGCCTGTGCGCCCTGGGCGGGCTCGCGCCCTTCCCGGTTCTCACGGCGCTCCAGTACTTCCCGAAGGAATTCGAGCGGAAGCGGACAAAGCGATAGAATGGACTCGCGCATGGGGAACAACGGTCACCTCACGGTCACCATCGACGGCAAGCGCCTCGAGGCGCAACCCGGCGAATCGATCTGGACTGTCGCGAAGCGCGCCGGAATCGATGTCCCGTACCTCTGCGCCTCGTCCGCTCTCAAACCCTACGGCTCCTGCCGGCTCTGCGTCTGCGAAGTCGAGGGCGTCCGCGGCTTCCCCGCCTCGTGCACCACGCCCGTCCGCGACGGCATGGTCGTGAAGACCGACGGCGAAAAGACGAACCACCACCGGCGCAACATCGTCGAGCTCTACCTGTCGGAGCAAGGCGAGGGGCCGGGAGAGGCGGCCGAGCAGCTCAAGACCTACGCGACGCGGTTCGGCCTTCAGAAAATCCGCTATCGCGCCGCGGCGAAGCGGAAGTACGAGATCGACGATTCCAATCCGTTCTTCTCATTCGACCCGAACAAGTGCATCGCCTGCGCCCGCTGCGTCCGGGCCTGCGACGAGATCCAGGGGACGTTCGCGATCTCGATGCTCGGCCGCGGCTTCGCCTCGAGCGTCGTCGCGGGCAACGACGTCGGCTTCGCGGCCTCCAACTGCGTCTCGTGCGGGGCGTGCGTCAAGGAGTGCCCGACCGACGCGCTCTTCGAGAAGGCGGTGGCGGAGCACGGCAAGCCCACGTACGTCAACCGGACGACGTGCGCCTACTGCGGCGTCGGCTGCAATTTCGACGTGGGCATGAGCGGCGGCCGGATCGTCACCATGCGGCCCGTCGAGGAGAGCCCGGTCAACTGGGGCCACGCCTGCGTCAAGGGCCGGTTCGGCTGGGATTACATCTATTCGCGCGATCGGCTCCTCAAGCCCATGGTCCGGAAGGGCGCCGACTGGGTGCCGATCGAGTGGGACGACGCCATCAAGCTCATCGCCGAGAAGTTCTCCGGGATCCGCGAGAAGCATGGCCCCGACGCCCTCGCGGGCGTGAGCTCGGCGCGCGGGACCAACGAAGAGAACTACCTGATGTCGCGCTTCATGCGCGCCGTCGTCGGCACGAACAACGTCGACAACTGCGCGCGCGTCTGCCACAGCGCGACTGTCAGCGGCATGATGGAGGTCTTCGGCACCTGGGCCGCCACGAACTCGCTCAAGGACATCGACCAGGCGAAGCTCCTCATGATCATCGGGTCCAACCCGACGGAGGGGCATCCGGTGACGGGCGCCCGGATCAAGCGGGCCGTCCGCCGAGGCGCGAAGCTCATCGTCATCGACCCGCGGAAGATCGAGCTCTGCCGGTACGCCGACGTCCATCTCCAATTGAGAGCCGGCACCAACGTCGCGGTCTTCAACGGCATGGCCAACGTCATCTTGGAGGAAGGCCTCTACAACGAGGACTTCATCCGCGCCCGCACCGAGAACTTCGAGGCGTGGGTGGAGTTGGTGAAGAAGTACACGCCGGAAAAGGTCGAAGAAATCTCGGGCGTGCCCGCCCACCTTCTCCGGAAGGCG
>DATHFI010000326.1:0-2215 GCA_035490275.1 Planctomycetota bacterium | reverse complement strand
TTACTCGGACATCGGCGGGATGTCCCCCGGTTCGAGGCCGCTCTCCACCGACCTCTGGCAGGAGGGACTCGTGCTGCCGCCGATGAAGCTGGATTCCTCCGTGCGCCGGCTCCTCCTCGCGAACGTGCGCCAGCCGCGGGAGGTCGAGGGCGACCTCGAGGCGCAGATCGGGTCGTGCGCCACGGGCCGCAAGAGGCTCGAGGCGCTGGCCGCGAGGTACGGGATCGCGGAGCTCCTCCGCCGTTCCGGACAGCTCCAGGACCACGCGCGCCGGTGCATGGAGGCCGCCATCCGCCGGATCCCGTCCGGCCGCCACCGCTTCGAGGACTTCCTCGACGGAGGATCCAGGATCCGGGTCGCCGTCGAGCGGCGGGGCCGGCGCGTCACGGTCGATTTCACGGGCTCCTCGCCGCAGGAGGAGGGCAACGCGAACGCCGTTTTCGCGGTGACCGCCTCGGCGGTCCTCTACGTTTTCCGGTGCCTCGTGCCCGAGGAAATCCCGCTCAACGCCGGGGCCGCGGCGCCCATCCGGATCGTCGCGCCGGAGGGGACGATCGTGAATGCCCGTCCGCCCGCCGCGGTGGCCGCGGGGAATGTGGAGACCTCGCAGCGGATTGTCGATGCGCTCCTCGGCGCCCTGGCCCGAGCCTTGCCGGGGCGGATCCCGGCGGCGAGCCAGGGGACGATGAACAACATCGCGTTCGGCGGGGGAGGCTTCGCCTACTACGAGACGCTGGCGGGCGGGATGGGTGCGCGGCGCGGAGCGGACGGCCCCTCGGGCGTCCACTCGCACATGACCAACACCCTGAACACTCCGATCGAGGCGCTCGAGCGGGCGTATCCGGTCCGGATCGTGCGCTACGGCCTCCGGCGCGGGAGCGGAGGCCGTGGACGGTGGCGCGGGGGCGACGGCCTCGTGCGGGAGTACGAATTCCTCGCGCCGGCGCAGGTCACGATCCTGGCGGAGCGACGGACGAGATCGCCGTGGGGCCTGGCCGGTGGAGGATCGGGGAAATCCGGCGTCGACCGGCTCAATGGGAAGCGTCTCCCGGGCCATGCCGCTTTTCCGGTGAAGCCCGGCGACCGACTGGTGATCGAGACTCCGGGAGGCGGCGGGTATGGAACCCGGGCTTGAAGCTCGGAGCCGGGTTACTTCCCCAGGTGGACGAAAGTCCCGCCCGAGGATTCCGCGATGCGGCGGAAGAGCGAGAGGGACTTCTGCTTGATCGGGTCCTCGTTCTTCGGGCTGTTCGCCGTATCCCCGAGGATGATCGTGTTCACCACCACCTTGCGGATCGTGTTGATCTTCTTGAATTCAGAGAAGAAGGCGTTCTCGTCGAAATCGCCGTAGGGCGGGGTTTGGATCGAGAACCGGCCCTGGTTGTGGTTGCCGTCCGTCATCAGGAAGAAAGTGTCGGGCCCGTTGGTCTGCGCGATGTAATTCCCCTTCTTGTCGAACGTGATCACCTCCGGCTTCTGGGGCTCGGATACGTAGCGGAAGGCGCCCTCGAGGGCGTCCCAGATGTTCGTGCCGCCGCTCGCGTTGGTGCGGTCGACGTCGTGGATGCACTCGAACTTGTTCAGCCAGTTCGCCTGGACCAGCGAGGGCCGCCACGGGGCCGGGTTGGCCTCGTAGAAGATGAGCGTGAACTGCACGCGGGGGTCGAGGTTGTAGATCGTGTTGATGAACTCCTTCTTCAGGGCGTCCATCCGCTTCTCGACCTTGCGATCGTCCCACTTCTTCTTGATCTCGGCCGACTTCCTCTTCGCGTTTTCCTCGGCGGGCGGGAGCTTGTCCTCTTCGCCCGTGGGGGTGTCCGGCCCCTTCTTCGGCGGATCGCTCTTTTTCGGCAGGTTGGTGTCCGAGCACGGGAAGTCCATCGAGCCCGTGCGGTCGAGGATGAAGACGATGCGGGTCGATTTCGTCTTGAGTCCGAAGAATTCGGTCGGCGTGGCGGTCGTGCCGCCGCCCTCGCCCGGGCGCTTCCCCTGTTTCCGCTCCGTCAGCGCGCCCTTCCACCAGTTGGGATCGTCCGACTTCGGTTCCTTGATGCCGATGATGGCGCCGAGGGCCTGCATGAGGTCGACCTTGAGCCGCCCGTCCTCCGGCCCGCACTTCGCGAGGGCCTCGAGGAGGCCGTCCGCGTGTCCGGCGCTGCGGTCGACGCGCAGGGCCGCGACGGCCCCGACGCGGACCTCCCACGAGCGCTTCGGG
>DATHFI010000325.1:0-2751 GCA_035490275.1 Planctomycetota bacterium | reverse complement strand
CCGGGCCGGGTACGCCGTGACGCTGAATCACCTTTCGAACCCGGCGTCCGCGCGCGCCGCCGAGCGGGCCTTGAGCGGGTTCGACCATCAGATCGTCCGGGCCGATGTCCGCCGCCCGGACGGCGCCCGCAAGCTCGTGCGGGCCGCTCTCCGTCACTGGGGACGGATCGATCTGCTCGTCAACAACGTCGGTGACTTCTTCCCCACCCTGGTCGGCAAGATGGACATCGACCGCTGGGACGAGCTCTGGGATTCGAACGTGCGGACGGCGCTCAATTGCACGCGCGAGGTCCTCCCCATCTTGCGGCGAGGCGGCGGATCGATCGTGAACATGGGCGGGACGGTTTCTCAGACGGTCCGGGGAAACCCGCACTATGTCGCCTACGCGATGGCCAAGACGGCCCTGGCGGTCTTCACGAAGTCGCTCGCCCGGGCCGAGGGAGCTCGGGGAATCCGGGTCAACATGGTCGCCCCGGGATACATCCGCACGTACGCCTACTCGGCCAAGGACGTGAAGGAGCTCGAGCCGCAGGTGCCGATGAAGCGGCTCGGCCGGCCGGAGGAAGTCGCGGAAGCGGTCGCGTGGCTCGCGTCGGACGCGGCCTCGTACGTGACGGGCGCGGTGCTGGACGTCGGCGGCGGCCTCTGGGTCTGAATGCCGATGGAACTTTTCTCCGAAGCGCGCCGCGGACCGGTCCCCCTCGCCGACCGGATGCGTCCGGCGTCGTTCGAGGAATACGTCGGGCAGGAAGAGCTGCTCGGGTTCGACCGGCCCCTCGCCCGCCTTATTTCCGCGGGAGTTCCCCCGCCCTCCCTGGTGCTCTGGGGGCCGCCGGGGTCGGGCAAGACGACGCTCGGGCGCCTGCTCGCCGCGAAGCTCGATCTTCCCCACGCTCCCTTCAGCGCGGTCACGAGCGGCTTGAAAGAAGTGCGCGAGGCCATCTCCCAGGCGAGGGCCCGGCGTTCCCAGGACGGCAAGCCGACCCTGCTCTTCGTGGACGAAATCCACCGGTTCAACCGCGCCCAGCAGGATGCCTTCCTCCCCCACATCGAGGACGGCACGATCATCCTCGTCGGAGCCACCACGGAAAATCCCTCGTTCGAGCTGACCGCGCCCCTGCTCTCGCGATGCCGGGTCCTCGTTCTCCGACCCCTCGTGGAGCCGGAGCTGCGGAAGATCCTCGACCGCGCCCTCAAGGACCGCGAGCGGGGACTCGGGCAGGAGCCGATCGAGGCGGAGCCCGCGGCGCTCGACTGGATCGCCCGGATGTCGCACGGTGACGCCCGCGAGGCGCTCAACCTGCTGGAGCTCGGCGTCATGTCCGCCCCGCGGAAGGCCGACGGAGCCCGATCCGTCACCCTGAAGGATCTACAAGCCGCCGTGCCGCGCCTTATCGCGCGCCACGACCGCGACCGGGAGGAGCACTACAACCTCGCCTCGGCCTTCATCAAGTCGATGCGGGGAAGCGATCCCGACGCGGCGCTCTACTGGATGGCGCGGCTCCTCGAGGGGGGCGAGGACCCGCTCTTCGTCGCACGCCGGATGGTGGTTTTCGCGAGCGAGGACGTGGGCAACGCCGACCCGCGGGCCCTCTCCGTCGCCATCGCCGCGAAGGAGGCCGTCGATTTCATCGGCATGCCCGAGGGGTGGATTCCCCTGGCGCAGGCGACGACCTACCTCGCCACGGCCCCGAAGTCGAACGCGAGCTACCTCGCGATGAAGGCCGCGCGCGAGGACGTCCAGACGAAGCCCCACGAGGGGGTTCCGCTCCACCTCCGGAACGCCCCGACCGGCCTGATGAAGGACCTCGGTTACGGCGCGGGCTACGAGTACGCCCACGACGCGGAAGGCGGCGTCCCCGGCCACGCCCACATGCCCGAAGGCCTGAAAGGGCGGACCTACTATCGCCCCAACGAGTCGGGGTACGAAACGTCGATTCGAAAACTCATGGAAGAACGGGAGAAGCGACGAGCCTCTCCTCGGAAGAAATCTTAGGAATCGCAGCGGAGAGCTTCCGAAACGGGGAACGGGGAGCGGGAATCGGGAAGCTCCACCCTGCCATTGCGCCCTGCACCGGCGATGTCTAGAATCCGGCTTCTCTGTGAGGGACCCCATGAAACGCTCCGTCGCGCTGGCTCTTCTCGCCCTCGGAGCCTGCCAGGCGCCCCAGAAGCGGGTGGACGCCGAGGCCGTGAGGGCGCAGGAACTGGGCGTCGTCATGTCCCTCAGCGTCCAGGAAGCCTCCCAGCTCAAGACGGGCCAGTGGGTCCTCTACACCGTGCGCACCGAGGGGATGCCGACGCCGATGTCGACCCGGATCGCCGTCGTCGCCGCGGAGGGCGATCGCTTCTGGATCGAGAACCGCACCGACCAGGAAAACCGGCGCATCATCTCCAAGATCCAGGTCGACAAAACCGGGAAGCCCCTGCAACTCTGGGTCGGCGAGCTGGGGACGACCCGGCCGACGAAGGTTTACCCCGGCAAGGACGCCGACGGCAAGCCGATCGAGCCGCCCAAGCCGCATGATCCCGACCCGAAGACGAAGGTCGAAATCGCGAAGGAGCGGATCACGATCTCCACGACGGGCAAGGCGTACGATTGCACGCGGCTCACCTCGAAGGCGACCTATCCCGACGGGCGCGAGACGATGCTCGTCACGTGGTGCAGCCCGGAAGTTCCCTTCTCGGTGATGTACGAGGGAAAATCCTACGGCGGGGTGGTGCGCCGGGCCTACGGCCGCCACACGATGG
>DATHFI010000324.1:0-4128 GCA_035490275.1 Planctomycetota bacterium | reverse complement strand
CGCGAGCGGCCTGGGTGTCCTGGCCCTCGTCGTGAGGGAAATCTTCGCGACGCCGCCCGAGCCGCTCGAGTCGGTGCATCTTCCGACCCTGAAGGCACGCGAAGCGCATCCGCCAGGGTCGGCGGCGTGATTCGGAAACCCGGCAGGGTGGCTGAATAAAATTGCTATGCCCGTCTCGGAACTGCTGCTGAACTTCTTCTTCTACGCGTTCGCGGCCGCCGCCCTCGGGGGCGGGGCGGCCGTGGCGCTGTCCCGGAACATCGTCCGCTCCGCGTTCGCCCTCCTGACGGTCCTCTTCGCCGTGGCGGCGCTCTACGCCTTCGCGCGGGCCGACTTCCTCGTGGCGGCGCAGATCCTGATCTACGTGGGCGGCATCCTCGTCCTTATCATTTTCGCGATCATGCTGACCCACAAGATCACCGACGTGAAGGTGTCGAACGAATCCTCGCCGGGCCCCGCGTCCATCGTGGCGTGCGCGTGCCTCTTCGTGCTCCTCGTCGCCGCCTTCGTCTACGGCCACCATTGGGACCTGGCCCCGAAGCTGCGCCCCGGCGTTTTTCTCGCCACGGGGGCTCGCCTCGACATGGCGGCGGAGCTCTGGATGACCCAGGGGGACGGCAAGGTGGGGATCTCCGAGAAGAATCCGACCGTCCTTGACGGGTTCGTCCGGCTCCACGCCTCGATCCGCGTGCCGGCCACCCGCCACGCGCTGGCGCGGTTCGGGGTGTCGAAGTACGACGCGAAAGAAAAGGACCCGGCGCGGGCCTGGAAGGAACTGCCGGAGCGGAAGTTCGCCTACCTGGCCTCCACGCCGCAGGGCGGCGCCATGGCGTCGGCGGATTTCGAGAAGCTCGACGAGGGGAAGTACCGCTGGAGGGTGCGGATGGAGGACGAGGAGGGGGAGTCGCCGTGGGTCGCCTTCGGCGCCCTGGGCGCCGGCGACGAGGCGGACTTCGTCGTCGAGAAGGGGCTGACGCGGGCCCTGGGCCGCGCCTTCATGGGACCCTACCTGCTCGCGTTCGAAGTGGTTTCCGTGCTGCTTCTCGCGGCGCTGGTCGGTGCCGCGTACCTGGCGCGCAAAGAGGTGAAGGAATGAAGCTTCGAGCTTCGAGCTACGAGCTTCGAGCCGGGAGCCGGAAGCAGGGAGCCGGAGGCTCATGATGGATTTCGTATTCTCTCGTCATCCCCTGGAGAACTTCCTGGTTCTCAGCGCGGCGCTTTTCACGCTCGGGATCTTCACGATTCTCACGCGCCGAAACGCCGTGAGCGTCCTGATGGGGGTCGAGCTCGTGCTCAACGCGGCGAACCTGAACTTCGTCGCCTTCTCCCAGTACGTCCCCGGGGCGGGGATCCACGGGAGCATGTTCGCGATCTTCGTGATCTTGCTCGCGGCGGCCGAGGCGGCCGTCGCGCTCGCGATCATCATCGGGATTTACCAGAACTTCGGCCGGGTCGACGTCGATCAAGCGAACCTGATGAAGGAATGAGGAGCCGATTGCGGATTTCGGATTGCAGATTGCCGGCAGGCTCCGGCAATCCGCAATCTGTAATCGGAAATCGATTGCGGTCTGAAGTGGGCTCGATAATCAAGGAACTGTGTTGAGTATGGGCGAAGAAATGCTTCGCAATCTCGTCTGGCTCATCCCGCTGCTTCCATTCGCGGGATTCGCGGTCAACGCGTTCTTTGGCTCCCGGCTGCCGAAGACCGTCGTGAACGCGATCGCCCTGGGCTCCGTCTTCGTCTCCGCGGTGATCTCGTGGATCGCGTTCGCCTACGTCCACCACCACGCGCACGACCCGGGTTTCCAGGGGCTCATCTCGGCGGGCCTTCCGTGGATCTCGATCCCCGGCACGCGGGACGGCTCGTGGATGAAAGTGTTCGTCGAGCACCGCCTCGTGGTCGACCAGCTCTCGGCGGTCATGATCCTGGTCGTCACGAACGTCGGGTTCCTCATCCACCTCTACTCGACCGGCTACATGGCCGGGGAGAAGCGCTACGCGCGGTACTTCGCGTACCTCAACCTCTTCACGGGGTTCATGCTCCTGCTCGTCATGGCGAGCAACATGCTCCTCATGTTCGTGGGGTGGGAGGGCGTGGGGCTCTGCTCGTACCTCCTCATCGGGTTCTGGTTCGAGAAGCTGGAGAACGCCGCGGCGGGGATGAAGGCCTTCGTGGTGAACCGCATCGGCGACTTCGGATTCACGATCGGCATGCTGTGGCTCTTCTTCTACCTCGGGAATTCGTTCGGCGTGTGGACCGTGGACTTCCGCCAAATCGGACAAACGCTCTCGACGAACATGGGGGCCCTGAGCGGCGGCGTGTTAACCGGCATCGGCATCCTCCTCTTCGTCGGCGCGACCGGTAAGAGCGCGCAGCTGCCGCTCTTCGTCTGGCTCCCCGACGCCATGGCGGGTCCGACGCCGGTGAGCGCCCTCATCCACGCCGCCACGATGGTGACGGCGGGCGTCTACATGGTGGCCCGGATGAACTTCGTCTTCGGGAGCTCGCCGACGGCGATGACCGTGGTCGCGGTGGTGGGGGGCCTGACGGCCCTTTTCGCGGGCACGATCGGCGTCGCGCAGAACGATATCAAGAAAGTGCTCGCGTACTCCACGGTCTCCCAGCTCGGCTTCATGTTCATGGGCGTGGGCGTCGGCGCCTTCGCCGCGGGCATCTTCCACCTCATGACCCACGCCTTCTTCAAGGCCTGCCTCTTCCTCGGTTCGGGCAGCGTGATCCACGGGATGGGAGGCGAGCAGGACATCCGCAAGATGGGCGGCCTGAAGAAGTACATGCCGGTCACCTTCCTGACGTTCGCCGTCGCGTCGCTCGCGATCGCAGGTTTCCCGCTGCTCGCCGGCTTCTGGAGCAAGGACGAGATTCTCTGGAAGGCCTTCAGCACGAAGGCGCTGAGCTTTTCCGGAGTGCCCATCTGGTGTCTCGGCATTGTCGCGGCGGGCTTCACCGCGTTCTACATGACACGGCTGGTGGTCTTGACGTTCCTCGGCGAGCCGCGCTTCGCGAAGGCCGAGGAGCATCACGACGCGCATGACGCCGGCCATGGCCATGGTCACGATCACGGGACCCCGCACGAGTCGCCGCGATCGATGACGATCCCGCTCATCGTCCTCGCGATTCTCTCGATCGTCGGCGGATTCATCGGCATGCCGCACTGGATCCCTGGCGGCGGCGCCTTCGAGCACTGGCTGGAGCCGGTATGTCCGGACGTAACGGCTGGCATCCCCGGGACATCACTGCATAGGCCTGGTCGGATCCGTATCGAAGGGTCAATCTCAATCGTCGAGGACGCACCGCCCGCCGAAGCGCCGGAGCCCCACGGTCCGGCGACAGACGAACTCGTCCTGATGCTCACCTCGGTCGCGATCGGCCTCGGCGGCATCCTCCTCGGCGTGAAGGTGTACCTGTGGGACAAGGGCCGGGCGGCCGAGGCCTTCGCCGCGCGGGCCCGCGGCC
Organism: Planctomycetota bacterium; assembly: GCA_035490275.1. Lineage (GTDB taxonomy): Bacteria > Planctomycetota > MHYJ01 > MHYJ01 > JACPRB01 > DASRJF01. The sequence continues at coordinate 653 of DATHFI010000324.1, read as the reverse complement.
TGTACGAGCTGGTCCGCGACAAGTACCGCGTCGACGAGCTCTACCAGGCGGGCGTCGTCGAGCCGCTCCTCTCCCTCAACGAGGTCTTGGGCCGGGTGGACAACGTCATCATCGACGGCGCCGTGAACGGGTCGGCGGCGGTGACGGCCTCGGTGTCGAAGGGGACGGGCTATTTTGACAACGAGGTCGTGGACGGCGCGGTGAACGGATCGGCGGCGGTCGCGCAGGCGGCGGCCCGCTCGGCGCGCCACCTGCAGACCGGCCACATCCGCCAGTACCTGACGACGGCGCTCGTGGGCGGGCTGATGGTCATCGCGATCTACGCGCTCTGGATGAACCGGTACGACCTTCAGATGTTTCTGAGCTTCCACTAGGAACGGGGACGGGGCATGCACTTCGAGCTGACGGATCTGGTCCGCGAAAAAGGGCTGCTGACGACGATGACGTTCGCGCCGGCCATCGGCGCGTTCATCATCTTCCTGTGGCCCCGCCTGTCGAACCGCGCCATCAAGTGGATCGCGCTGGGCGCGGCGGCGATCCCGGCGCTCTGCATCATCCCGCTGATCCGGATGTACGATCCGTCGCTTCCGCAGGGCGCCGACAACACCGTCGCCAACTTCCAGTTCGTGATGCGGGCCGACTGGATCAAGGCC
>DATHFI010000323.1:0-2999 GCA_035490275.1 Planctomycetota bacterium | reverse complement strand
CACCTCCAACGACGGAACCACCTTCACGAAATCCCCCATGAATCCAGTCCTCAACGTCGGCGCCGCGGGCTCCTGGGACGCCGGCACGATTCACTTCGTCCACGTTGTCAACGACGGGAACGGATACCGGATGTGGTACGCGGCCTCCAACGCGGCCGGACTCGTCCGGTTCGGCTCGGCCGACTCGATGAACGGGACCAACTGGACGAAGACGTTCTCCAATCCGGAGTTCGGTCCCGGCAGTCCGGGAGAGTGGGACGAAGGAGGCCTCGGGTCGCTCCGCGTCATCCGCGACGGAATGGGATGGCGCATGTGGTACACGGGCCTGGGCCTCGACGGCCGGACGCGCATCGGCTACGCCGGCTCTCCCGACGGGCATGCCTGGACGCGCGGTCCCGAGAATCCCGTGATCCGCGAAGGGCTCCCGGGATCGTGGGACGAGCACAGCGTGTACGTGGGCGGGACGATGCTCGAGGGCGTGTATTTCAAGATGTGGTTCGGAGGCCGGGCCGCACTCCCGGGGGGCACCCCCTCGCTCGGGTTCGCCTTGGCGACCGTGCCGCCGCCTCCCGACACGCCGTCCACCCACAGCTCCTGTTCGTATTCGGCCGGCGACGCCGCGATCGCGGCCCTTCCCGCGGCCTCGCTGATGGCCCTCCTCCTGCTGATCCTTGTGTCGCGGGCCCACCGTCGGTAGAGTCGAGTCTTCCCCACGCCGCGTCGGGCGTGACCCTCGATACCCCCTTCAAGGGAGACCGGCACATGGCCAGATTCACGCTCGCAGTCCTGGCGGCGGCGCTGTCACTGGCGGCGGCCCAAGACGAGATGATCGACAACCCCGAGTACAAGGGGTGGGCGGGCCAGAAGGTCGGGGCGTGGGTCAAGTTCAAGACCGAGCGGACCACCGGCGACATGAAGATGGATTCGACCACCACCACGACGCTGAAGGAAATGACCGCGGAGAAGGCGGTCATCGAGCAGGCCATCGAGATGGACATGGGCGGGCAGAAGCGGACCATGAACATGAGCCGGACCCTTCCCGCCAAGGTCAAGAAGGGCACCGACTCCGAGGGCGCGAAGGTCGAAATCAACGGCGAGGGGAACGAGGAGCTGGAGATCAAGGGCGCGAAATACCCGTGCCACTGGGTGGAGATGAATATCACCTCGAAACAAGGCGTCGCGACGATGAAGGTGTGGCGCTGCGACAAGATCATCGGCAGCATGGCGAAAATGGTCATGACCGTGAAAGACAAGATGACCATGACGAATACCGCGATGGATTGGAAAGCCGGCGAATAGCGCCCCGTTTCCCGTTCCCAGTTCCCGGTCCGGCTGCAAGCTTCGAGCTGGGAGCTTCTGAAACTGGAAACCGGGCACCGGGAACTCGAAGCTTGCCAAGCGTAAATCGGGATACGGCATTCGAAGCGTGCGCCCGTCTTGCCCGGACGCATTACGAGAACTTCACGGTCGGGTCGTTCCTCCTTCCCCGCGGGACGAAAAAACACATCCACGCGCTGTACGCCTACGCCCGAACGACCGACGACATCGGGGACGAGAGCGAGGGCGACCGGCTCGCCAACCTCGACGCGTGGGAGGAAGACTTTCGCCGGATCCGGAGCGGATCGCCACGCCACCCGATCCATGTCGCGCTCATCGACACCCTCCGGAAGTTCGACATCCCCGATGAGCCGTTCCTGAAACTCATCGAGGCGAACCGGATCGACCAGCGGCGGACGCGCCACGAGACCTTCAAGGATCTTCTCCACTACTGCGACCACTCGGCGAATCCCTGCGGCCGCCTGGTCCTGTACGTCTTCGGCGTGCGCGATCGGGAGGCGCAGCGGCTCTCCGATTTCACCTGCACGGCGCTCCAGCTCGTCAACTTCTGGCAGGACCTGGCGATCGACTGGGCCAAGGGCCGGGTCTACATCCCGCAGGAGGACCTGCGCCGGTTCGAGTATTCGGAGGCGGAGCTGGCGCGCGGCGAGGCGACCGAGGCGTTCCGCGAGTTGATGCAGGTCGAGTGCTCGCGGACCCGCGCGATGTTCGAGCGCGGCCTGCCGCTCGCGGACCGGCTGCGCGGCACGGCGCGCTTCGACGTGCGCCTCTTCTCGCGCGGCGGGATGCGCGTCCTCGACCTCATCGAGCGCGCGGGGTACGATGTCTTCCGCCGGCGGCCGACGCTCTCGAAACTGGGGAAGGCGCGGCTCGCGCTTGAGACTGTGCTGGGGATCCGTCCATGACCGTCGCGCTCAGAGAGGCGTACGCCTTCTGCGAGGCCGTGACGCGCCGGTCCCATTCCACGTTCGAGCTCGCGATCTCGCTCGTCCTGCGGCCGCGCCGCCAGGCGCTCCAGGCCATCTATGCGTTCTGCAGGCTCGCCGACGACGCGGTCGACCTGCCCGGCCGGGCCGCCCGGGACGCGGCGGCCGCCGTCGAGTCCCTGCGCCTCAGGCTCCGCGAGGCCTTCGCGGGACGGCCCGACGGTCCGCTCTTCGTCGCGCTCCTCGACGCCGCGCGGCGGTTCCACATCCCACTGCCCCGCTTCGAGGAGATCATCGACGGGGTCGCGATGGACCTCGAGCGCGGCCGGTATCCCACGTTCGAGTCGCTCGTCTCCTACTGCCACCGCGTCGCCTCCTCGGTCGGGCTCGCCTGCGTCCACGTCTTCGGATTCCGCGACAAGTTCGCGCTCGACGCGGCGGTCGATCTCGGGATCGCCCTCCAGCTGACGAACATCCTGCGCGACCTGAAGGAGGACGCCCAGCGCGGGCGCTTCTACCTGCCCGCGGAGGATCTCGAGCGGTTCGGAGTCAGCGAGCAGGACCTCCTCGAGGGGAGGCGCACCCCGCAGTTCCTCGAGCTGATGAAATTTGAAGTCGCGCGGGCTCGCACCTACTTCAAGCGCGGCGAGCGACTCTTCGCCTGCCTTTCCCGCTGGATCCGGCCCTGCCCCATCGCGATGGCCTGCGCGTACCGGAAGATTCTCGATTCGATCG
>DATHFI010000322.1:0-2125 GCA_035490275.1 Planctomycetota bacterium | reverse complement strand
CCTCGTCGGGGCGACGCTCGTGACCCACGAGGATCCGGCGCGCTTCAACCGCCACGCTGACGTGGCCTCGCAGCTCGCGCCGACGACGTGGTTCTCGTCGTTCCGCGCGCTCGACGTCATGCTCCGGACCGATCCGAACCTGGGGACGCTCCTCAAGGGATGCCGGAACATCTGCGTCACGTACCCGGCCGATCCCGGGTTCCTCTCGATGACGTCGCTCTCGTACGGGTCGCCGGTGCGATCGGTCTGGACCCAGCGCGAGCTGAACGTGATCCAGACGATCGATATCGAGGAGAAGCTCGGGTCGGTGGGCAAGCCGATTCCCGGCGTGTCGCTCAAGATCGTGGACGCCGACGGGAAGGAGTTGCCGGCCGGGATGGTGGGAACGATCTGCCTGAAGACCGGTCCCGCCACGCCTTTCGTCGAGTACTGGGAGGACCCCGGCCTCACGTCGCGCCATCTCCAGGACGGCTGGTTCCTCACTCCCGCCCGCGGCCGCCTCGACGACGAAGGCGTGCTGTGGATCGGCGAATAGCGGCGACCAGCTCGCGCACCCGCTTCGCGTCGACCCGCCCGTTCCTCTTCGCCCACGTCCCGACGACGAATCCGTCCGCCGCGGCGTAGCGCTCCACGTTGCCGGGAGTGATCCCGCTCGCGACGAGGACCGGAGTGCGGGGCGCGGCGCGTTTCACTTCCGCGAGGCGCGCGGGATCGGCCTCGTCGCCGGTCGCGTCGCCCGTCACGAGCAGGGCGTCGGCCTGTCCGCGGAGGACGGCGTCGGCGGCGGCGCGTCCCGGCGTCGCGCGGAAGAGGGGCGCGGCGTGCTTCACGAAGACGTCGGCGAAGATGGCGACCTTGGCGTCGAGGGCGCGGCGGTAGCGGAGCGTCTCGTCGGCGCGGCCCTGGACGATCCCCTGGTCGGTCTCCATGGCGCCGGTGTGGACGTTGACGCGGACGAAGGAGGCGCCGGCGGCGAGGGCGGCGGCGAGGGCGGAGCGGGCGTCGTTGCGGAGCACGTTGATCCCGACGGGGAGCCGGAAGCGGGCGCGCGCCTCGCGGGCGACGATGGCGAGGATCGCGGGGACCTGCGGGTCGACGCGGTCGGGGGCGAAGGGGGCGTCGCCGAAGTTTTCGACGATGAGCCCGTCGGCGCCGCCTCGGACCCACGCTTCGGCGTCGCGGAGGGCGAGGCTGAGGAGTTCGTCGACGGTCCGCCGCGCGCGGGGCGCGCCGGGGAGGGCCTCGAGGTGGACGACGCCGATGAGGGGGCGACCCCGGAAGGGATAGGGCATTGGCGGGATTGTAACCGCGCCGGGCGGGCCTATAGAATGCCCGCCACGGCGCATCGCGGTACCCGTAGCTCAGACTGGATAGAGCGCCTGGTTGTGGCCCAGGCTGTCGCGGGTTCAAATCCCGTCGGGTACCCTCCTGAAGATCGAACTGGAACCTGCGATGAAAAAACAGAACCCCCGCAGACATCGTGTCCGTTGGTACGGCGTCCGGACGCTGTACCGCCTGACGACCTCGGGCCGGCCGCTTGGAAAAGACAAGGATTACGATCCGGATGTCTCCATGATCGAAGATCGAGTCGTGCTATTCAGCGCCGGGAGCGGGGCAATGGCTGTTCAAAAGGCCGAGCGCGAGGCCCGCAGGTATGCCTCCGAATTCTCCTACCGAAACCCCTACGGCAGGCGTGTCCTGTGTCGATATCTAGGAGCCTTGGACCCCTTCGAGAACTTCGAGAAGCCCGGTCAGGGTGCGGAAGTCTACTCTCTCACGGAGGTCGTCCCGCGCCGCGTCACCGACAAGAAAATCATCGAACGGCTATTCGGGACCGAACGCTACAAAGATCCTAGGCGCCGGAACTTCTACAACGAGGAATTCAGCGAGCGGGTCCGCAACGGCGCTTCGGCAAACTGACCCTGCACCTCCGGATACCCCGTTCTCACGACTCACCCCGTTCTGTAAAGCAACCTTCTGCTATTATTGCGCCCCCATGCCCCTCATCACCGCCGCCGGACTCGGGAAGCACTTTGGGACGCAGGTCTGCTTCCAGAACGCCGAGTTCACGCTCTCCGAGGGCGCGCGCGTCGGACTCATCGGCGGCAACGGGACCGGAAAAACC
>DATHFI010000321.1:0-2226 GCA_035490275.1 Planctomycetota bacterium | reverse complement strand
TGGAGATACTCCGGCGGCGCCGACAAGAAACAGCTCCAGGCGAAGATCGACGAGACGCTGGCCCGAGTCCGGGGACTCCGCGCCGTTCCGGAGGGCGGCTTCACCTACGACGCCAAGGCCGGATGGGAGGACCAGGTCCAGCGCGCCAATCGGACCGCGGTCGACGAGGGGGCCCGGCACATCAAGGCCCTGCTCACCGCGAGCGACGCGCGGCGGCGCGAGGAAGCCTTCGACAAGCTCCGGCTCGTCTACCTCCAGTCCGGTCTCGCCGACGAGCCCCGCGAGAAGATCCGCGTCGAAGCCGTGGCGGCCCTCAAGGAACTGAAGCGCGTCCGTTTCGAGGAAGTGTCGAGGAAGGCCAAGGCGGCGGCCGGACTGGCGCCCCTTCGCACGCTGAAAATGGCGCTGAACGAGCGCCGCGAGGAGGCGCTGAAGGTGATCTACGACCCGAAGATCTACCTTCCCGAGGACGACCCGAAATATGCCCAGGGTGATAAGGTCAACGGACAGGAGAAGGTCGACGAGCTGGTCGAGCGCGTCCGGGAAATCTGGGAGAAGCCGGGCCGGATCATCTTCGAGAACTGCCATGCGATCGAGCGGGACATCGAGGAGCTCCGCACCGTGAGCGAGCGCTATCTCGCCGCCTTCGGCGAGCAGTCGGATCCCGCTCCGGACCTGGCCGCCCTCGAGGAGGTCCGGAACAACCTGAACGAGGTCTTGAGCGTGAAATCGTTCTGCGTCAACGGCGGCGAGCGGTCGGACTACGACTGGAACCGCCGCGCGGACCGGTACAACGAGGGGCTCAAGGAGGCGGGCGTCACGAAGGACGAGATCGAGCACGCCAAGGTCGTCAATGACTACCGCGAGATGATGGGACGCCGGCGCGTCTTCCTGGACGCGCGCCTCTGCAAGGCCACCAAGAAGCACAGCGGCGTCTGCGACAAGGCGGGGAAGATCTGGCACGTCGGGTCGGACGGCGATCCGCAGTCGCGGGCGAAGGCCGAGGGGTTCAGCGCGGGCGTGGCGGAAAACGTGGCGATCGGCTACTCCTCCCCCGCCGAAATCTGGACGCGGGGATGGTACCACGCGAGCGACCATCACCGGAACGGACTGAACGGCAACTGGAACTGCATGGGCTACGGGTTCGTCGGGCGGGTGGGAACCCAGAACTTTTCCGCGATCGGGCCTCCGAAGGGATTCTGATCGATCGCCCGCGCCCCCCGCACCGGCAGGAACTTTTCATCGGCCCCGGCGTGTCACTTGATGTACCATGAGGCGTTGAAGCCTCATCATCTCCACGGAGCGACGATGAAGTCGAGGATCGGAAGGGTGTCCGCGGCCTTCCTGGCCGTCGCGCTCCTGGCCGGCGGAACGGCCGCCGCGGCCGGCGACGAGCCGGACTGGCAGGCCGCCTGCCAGAAGCTCGGGGTGGCGAAACAGAAGAAATCCAGGGATCCCGGCGCCTTCATCCAGGCCATCCTCCAGCTCGGCGAGGCCTCCTACGAGAAACGGGACAAGGAGACCACCGGCATCCTCCTGAACATCCTCATGGAGGAGCTCAAGGACGACGCCCCGGACGGCAAGAAAGAGGAAAAGATCGACGGCCGCATCCTCGAGGCGTGCGAGACCGCGCTGCAGAAGATCAAGAGCAAGGGGGCCGTCGACATCCTGGTGGCGCAGACCCGCAATCAGGGCAACAAGGTCCGCTGTCGCTTCATCCTCTGCCGCATCCTGGGGGTCCAGAAGGGCGACGCGATCAAGGCCCTCACCGACCTGGTCGACGACAAGGAAACCCGCATCCAGATCGGGGCCATCGACGGCCTCGCCGAACACCACCGGCTCGAGGTGGGGACCCGCGTCGAGGCGCTGACGGCCCAGGTCGCCGACTTGAAGGCCCAGGCCGACCAGGTGGTCGCCGCGAGCGCCAAGGCGCTGGAGGAGAAACCCGCGGCCTTCTTCAAGACCCAGTGCGAGGATCTGCCGAACCAGCTCGACGGGCTGGTCACCGGGTTCACCTCGAAAGACGCCGTCGCGAAGGTGATGGAGCTCATCCGGGGCACGGCCGCCGGAATCACGGGGGAGGCGGCGAAGAAGAAGCTCGAACCCCTCGTGATGACCCTCGACGAGGGCGTGACGAAATTCACGCATGCGGCGGAGGAACTCGGGACGGCCCGCGAGGGCGTCGCGCCCGTCGTGGCCCAGCTCCTGAAAGCCGCGGCCGACCCG
>DATHFI010000320.1:0-2453 GCA_035490275.1 Planctomycetota bacterium | reverse complement strand
GGGGGAGTCGGACCCGGTTCGGCCGAGGGCCGGGCCGGTTCGATGCGCGAGGGGGCCGCCTCCGAGAGGATTCCGGACCGCTCGCCGGCCTCCGTGCCCTTCAGGGTCCGCGCCGTGGGGATATCCTCGATGTCCCTTCCGGGCGGCGCCGAGGGCGCCGGAGTCGGCTCGTCGATCTTCATCGGTCCCACCTTAGCATACCCGGGGTGCCATCTGAAGAAGATGGACGACGCGCGGTTTCAAATTCGTTTGCTCCTCTCCGGGAGGCGGGGTATCATCGCCCTCCCTTCCGCAGTGGGGTGGCGCGGACGGACGGATCGAGTTCCAACCCGACAGGATTTTCATGCTCGGCTCGCCTCCAGCTGGTCTCCGGTTCGAACTCGTCCTTCCAGATGGAGATCTCGAGGGGCGCGACGACCCTTTCCTCACCCTCAGCGATTCCGGGCGCTTCGCTCGCGTCCTTCTCGCCCGGGTCGCGATGGGACCGACCCCCCTCCGCACGGTGGCCCTCAAGATGCGCCGCCCCGCGCCCCGGACGGGGGGGACTCCGCCCTCCAATCCCGCCGTGGACGAGCGATGGGACCGGGAGTTGGCGACGCTCCGGGCCGTTTCCTCGCCCGACGTGGTGCGCTTCCTCGACCCCGGGTCGGAATCGGATCGCGTGGGGCCGGTCACCTTCTGCCGGAAGATGCGACTCGCCTTCCACCCGCTCTGCCCGGAGTGCATGGCACCCCTCCGCGACTGCCGGGACGACGCGCAGCTCCGGGCTTCGGGATTGCCGCCCTATTCCGAGGGATCGACCCGTTTTCTGACTTGCGCGGCGTGTGCGGCGAAGCGAACCGACGGCGCGGCCATTTTCTACGGCGAATCGGCCCAGGCGGCGAGCGGGTCCGCCGAGGTCCGGGACTTGAACCGCCTCGCCCGCGACGGCGGCGCGATCCTCCGCGCCTCCATCTCGGCCGAGACGCGCGACCGGTTGCAGCGCGAGTTTCCCTGCTACGCCTGCGCGCACCGCGACGAATGCTACTCCGAGTCCTCTGACGGATCGAGCCCGGTGATCGCGGAGTCGCGGCTCATGCCGCTCTCCCCGTTCGATCTCCAGGCGATCCCGATGGAAGTCCTGCCGCTCCGGTTCGACGAGTTCGCGGATCTGCTCGGCGGAGCGGCGTGGTCCGAGGTGCGGGCCCGGGCGCTCGCCGAGCCCGGGGGCGCGGGGCGCGCCTCGGTGCTGGCGACGCTGGACGCCGTCCTCGCCTCGCCCCTCCTGTGGCTCCACGGGAACGACCGGACCGGAAGGCTGCCCCTCGAGGTGCTCCGGCTCAAGCTGGCGCTCTTCGGCCAGGCGGCCCGGGGATTGCGGGCGGTCCACGAGGCGGCCGGCCGGGCGCTCCTCGATCTCGGCCCTTCGGGCGTGATGGTCGACGTCGGCGGCTCGGGGTCCGACCTTCCGGCGCTCTGGTCCTTCCGCGCGAAAATGATCGATGTCGGGGGCGATGATCCCGGACCCGACGGGGCGCCGCCCGCGGCCGATTTGCGGGGCCTGGCGCGCCTCTTTTTCCGCGCCCTCCTCGTCAACGACGCCCAGGACGAGGCGACCGTGTCGGCGGCTGTCGAGCGCGTCGCCGAAAAGCTCCGGAGCTCCGGCGCGGGCGACATCGCGACCCATCTCGAACCCGATCACCGGATCTTCGATCGCTCGGCGGTCGTCTACCCGGCGGCGCTGAGAGAGGGACGGGAGAACCAGATTCCCCCGGCCTTCTGGAACGATCTGCTGACCTTCGGCTTCCGCCTCGAGGCGGCCATTCCGGGATTCGGCTACGCCGTCGCGCCAGAGGAGGCCACCGCGGGGCCCGTGGATCGCGCCCTCGCGGACTTCGGCCTGCTCCTGAGGCGCGCGCAGATCGAGCTGACGTCCCGGGCCGACCGGAGCCGCGAGATCCTTCGAGCCTGCGACGCGCTCCTGGCGGAAATCGGCGGAGGCGAAGCGCCCGCGGCCCCCGCGAGGCGCACTACGGAATCCACGAGGGTCCGGTGACTCCGGTGCAAATCGATGCCGTCCTTGACGAGGAGGTTCGCGAGGCCGATATTGACCTCCCGACGATCCAACCCATGACCCTCAGGCTCACCATCGCCAAGTCGGGAACCGGCGCCCCCGCGCCGACCGAGTCGGTTTTCCCCGGCGATGTCGTCACGGTGGGCCGGGTCCAGGGGAACGACGTGGTCCTGCCCGATCCCGACAAGCGCATCTCGGGACGCCACGCGAGGCTCGAGAAGCGCGACGGCGCGTGGACCCTCACCGATGTCGGGAGCACGAACGGGACCTACCTGAACGACAAGAAGATAGAGACGAAGAAACCGCACGGCCTGAAGTCCGGCGACAAGATCTCGATGGGTCTCTTCTCGCTCCGGGTCCAGATCGAGATCGAAGGGGACTTCGGGGCGACGATGAAGGC
>DATHFI010000319.1:0-5426 GCA_035490275.1 Planctomycetota bacterium | reverse complement strand
CGCTACCACCGGCTCTGCCGGCAGTTCGACACGCCCGCCGAGACCAGGAGCGTGGTGGAGAAAATGGTCGCGGAGGTGCGCGCGCTCGACCCGCTCTTCTTCCGCGCGCTCGAGGATCCGATCCCCCTCGAGGAGACGCTCGAGTACGGGCTCTTCGAGAAGAGCCTGGGGCTCCCGAAGACGGACGGCGCGTTCCTGCGGGAGTTCGACGCCGGGCTCGGCCCCTACCGGTCGAAGCTCGTCGACTGGAAGGCGAACGGGCCGGCGGTGATGGCGCAGTCGGTGCGGTCGGTCCTCGGCCTGCCCCGGGAACGGATGGAGGACCGCGAGGCGATCGGGCTCGTCCTCGATCCGGCAAAGAATCCCTACCTCTCGGAGCCGCTCGTGCTGACGGAGATGTCGAAGCTCTCCCGGGCGATGCACCATCCGCACTTCACGTTCCGGAAGAAGCTGAGCCACACGGCCGACTCGCAGGACCAGCGCCACCGGATGGTGCCCGGCACGCGGCCCATCCTGGCGGCGCAGATCGGGTCGGAGCGGCCGGATTACATTCTTCCTCCGATCGTGGAGGGGAACGGGCCGGCCCGGGAGCGCGCGGAGACTTTGTTCACGCGCGTGTGGGAGGCGATCGGGCGGATCGCGGAGCTCGAGGGAAACTCGGAGGCCGCCCACTACTTGTTGCCCAACGCGGTGCCGGTACGGTTCGAGGAGTCCGGGGACCTGCTCAATCTCCACCACAAGTGGACGACGCGGCTCTGCTATCTCGCGCAGGAGGAGATCTGGCGGTGCTGCCGGGAGGAGGTGGAGCAGGTGGAGAAGGTGCAACCCGAATTCGCGGGGTTCCTGCGGGCGCCGTGCACGCTCCGGAAGGGGGCGGGCAAGTCGCCGTACTGCCCCGAAGGGCCGAGATACTGCGGCGTGCGGGTGTGGGAATTGCCCCTGGACCGTTACGCAAGAACGATCTAGCGCGGAAGCAGTCCGCAGTCAGCATTCAGTCGGAGGGTTTTTTGCTGACTGCTGATCGCTGTAAGCTGACGGCTACTTCGAGTACTTCTTGATCAACTCCGCGTAACGCGGGTCGTTGCGGATCGGGTCGAGATCCTCGTCCTTGTCCCAGTGGTCCTGCGCCTTCTTGTGGTCGCGGTTCCCGCAAGAGCAAGGAAAGGTGAAGACGTCGGTTTCGGCCGCCTTGGCCAGGTACCGGAAGGCTTCGTCAACGGCTTTCTTCCTGTCTTCGCCCTCGAGCTTCTTGGATTCCTCCGAGTACAGGCATCCGAAGTTGTAGTAGAGGCTCCAGGCGACGGCCTTCTTCTCGTCCGAAGTCCATCGATCCGGCGCGGGCATGTCGGCTTCCGATTTCCGGTAGTGCTCCTTCGCCACCGCGTAGTTCTTGCGCTGGTGCTCCTGGTTGGCGACCCGCAGGTAGTACTTCCAGTCTTTCGAGACGTCCTGGCCCGCGGCCTTCGCGGCCACCTTCTTCTCGCAGTCCTCCTTGTGCCGAAGGACGGTGGTGCGCCAGACCTTGGAGAGCTTCAGCGCCTCGGGGAATTTCTCGATGACCTTGAGCGCGCCCTTGAACTCCGTCTCGCTCATGAGCAGCCGGATCTTCGGCCCCCACTGGTCGTACCATTCTCCCGCCTTCGTCTCGTACGGCTCTTCGAGTTCGCGCTTGAGGTTGGCGACGTCGGCCGCCTTCGCCGAGCCGTGCTCCACCGCGATTTCCTTCGCCTTCTGGAGCAGGTCCATCGCCTCGGCGTACCGTTTGAACTCGGGGTCGGCTTCCTTTCCCACGCCCATCGCCTTCACCTGGCCGAGCAGCTTGTCGATCTCCTTGTCCGCCGCGGCGTCGGCGATCTTGCGTTCCCACCGCTTGCGGAAGGCGCGGTAGCCCTCCTCGCTCGGGGTGCCGGCGACGGCGCTTTCGATCTCCTGGGCTTTCTTCACCACGGCGGCGGGGTCGGTGTTGATGACCGCGAACTGCTCCAGAGATGCGAACTTGCGGGCCGCCTGTTCTTCGCGCGAAGGGGGAGGTCCTGACGGGGAAGCGCCTCCGCCGCCGCCTGACGTGGAATCTCCGGCCGATCCGCCCGGGTTGCCCCTCCCCGAAGTCATGACGAGGATGATGAGGACGACGAGGGCGACGACGCCGACCGCGCTGCCGATGTACAGGGGCGTGTTGTTGCGGCGCCGGAGGACGGGACGGTGCGCCGCGTGGGGCGCTCCCGCGGGAGGGCCCGCGGGGCGGGCCACGACCGGCATGCGCGTCGCCGACGCGCCCCTCACGGCGGGCGCGGGTTTGCCCGCGGAGGCCCGGGCCGGCGGCTTGGCTTCCTCGACCGCCGCTTGCGAGAAAGCCTGCTCGCGGCAGGCGGCGCAGAAGACCTTGTCGAGGAGGGTGAAGGCGCGGCCCGACTCGAGGTCCCGTTCGAGGATCCGGGCCCCGCACTGGCTGCAGTAGACGATCTCGCGACCCATGGCGGGAGGCCAGCTTAAAGCTTCACGCTTCAGGCTTCAAGCTTGGAGCGGCGGGGAACTGGAAACGGGAAGCTGGAAGCTTGGCAATTCCACCCCGGCCGGCCTGCGGGAGCGGCCGGGGTGCGGCTATGGACCGCTTCGATCTCCTAGCGATTTACTTCCCGGTACGACCGCCGGGCGTAGTTCGGATTGATGGTGACCGAGGGCAGGTTCGCGAGAACAGCGCTGCTGAAGTGGATGGTCGAGTTGCCGTTTCCGAACACGTTGCCGAACTGGCCCCAGGCCTGGACCATCCCCAGGATGTGGGTGCCCGAGTTGACATGGTCGACCTTGTCGGCGAAGAGCAGCCCCTTGAAATCCCCGTGGAGGTTGTCCACCGTCGCGTTGCTTGTGGCGGTGTGGATCACCAGGATGGAGGGATCGACATTGTAGCCGTTCCCCATTTCGAAGGGCGGGGCAGGGTCGAATTCGAGATAGATGATCTTGCCGCTGAGCATCCGGTTGCCGTTGAGCGCGATGGCCGCCGTGTAGGCCAACTGGTTGGTGTAGTACGTGCCCATGCTCTGGGCCGCCGCTTTCAGCGTTCCGGCTGGAAAGCCCAGGGCCTGGTCCGGATCGGAGGGGAACGTTTCCCCGGGCTGATCGACCGTCCCGTTGCGGTCGTTGTCCAGGCCGTCCGTGCCCCAGTCGTGGTTCTGATCGATGCTTCCGGGCGCGGCGCCGTTCCCCGGAGGCGCAATACCGTTGCCGCCGATGGTGGAGGAGCCGCCGACCGTCACGGCGCCGCCGCTCAGAACGCCGTCGACCCCGGCCCCGACGACCGACCCATCGCTGATGTCGTAGTCCTGGCCGGATACGGTCACATTGCCGTTGAAATCGATCGGATCGCGCGAAATGATCGCCGCCAGACCGAGGGTTTGGACCGCCGTGACGGGCCGGTCATAGACGACCTCGATGGAGCGGTCCGTGGTGGCGTTGCCCGTCCCGTAGACGCAGACGGCGGTCAACCGCTTCTGCTGGCCCGTGAGGCCGGTCGTGTCGACGGTGACGTTGCACGAGGTGATCTCGTTGATCCCGGTCAGGCTGGTCGTGCCCAGGCCGTTGCCGTCGTAGTCCCGGTTGCAGTTCAGCTCGTGGATGCCCCAGGCGAGCGCGGCCTCCGCCGCATAGAACGCCTTCTCGCGCCGGTACTCGCTGTAGGCGCTTTCCTGCTTGGAAACCGACAGCGTCAGATAGGCCCCGGACATGCCCGCCACCACGAGGGTGACGATCACGGCCAGGATGAGGGCGCTGCCTCGTTCGGATTTCCGGATCTTCATGACGAACTCCTCCTTACAGGCAAAACAATTACTGGTTTCTCAGGTCTACAGTCACGGTTCCCGAAGCTTCGAGGACCTTTCCCTTGTCGTCCACCCCCTGGAGGGTGAGGTCGACCCGGATCGACTGGACGGCGCCCACCGCGGGGGATCGGGTGAATCGGAGCGATCCCTCCTTGACGAAATCGGCGATGAGGATGGTGCGGGTCCCCTGGATGCGGACGAGCTTCCGCTCGTCGATCATGTGATTCCCGTTGTCGTCCACCCCGTTGTCCGTTTCGCCATCCCCGTTGATCGTGGTGAACGTGATCGCGGTCCCGTACGTGGCGGCGCCCGCGGCGAAGCCGGTGCACATCTGGAAGGTGACGCTCTGGTCACCCGCCGTTCCGGCCGTCCCGAAGGTGAGGGGAACCGCCGCCCCGGAGTTCGCCTGCCGCAGCTCGAGCGCGATGTCGTTGAGCGCCTTGCGGACCCGGTCCTGGATCGTCTGGCGCGTGACGCCCGCAACGTAGAGATTTTGCGTGGCGGAGAGCGCGGAGTAGATGCCGATCACGAGGATGGCCAGGACCGCGACCGAGATCATGATCTCGATCAGGGTGAATCCTTTGTTCCTGCGATTTTTCATGTGGGCGCTCACGGATTCAAGAACGTAGTCAATTCCACGTGGGCGGCCCCCTTGGAGCCCTGCCAATCCACCACCACCCGCACGGGGAGCAGCTTGTACGTCGTGCTCACGTTCACGTCCAAGGCGTCCCCATCGCCGTTGAGGTCCCGGGGCATTCCCATTCTCGCGTCGACCACCGTCTCGGAGAGGATGTTGCCGACCTCGGGAAATATGATCTGGCCCGGCAGGCCGTCCGCATCCCCCGTCAGGGGGCGCAACCCGGGCACAGCGAAGTTGGGCCCGGGGGCGGTGCCGGCCCCACCCGGATCGTCCCCCGGGGTGGCGTTGAACCGCGCCCAAGCCTCCGCGAAGGGCACTGTCTTCATCTCCCCGATCTTCGATTTGCAGGCGTTCAGCGCCCGGACCTGCTCCGCGGTCGCCTCGTCCACCCGGATCGCGCTGACGAGGGCGCTCATGATGCCGATGATCGCGACGACCAGGATGCCCATCGCGATGATGATCTCGAGCAGCGTCAGCCCGCGATCTCCCCGGGGGTGTTCGTAGGTCTTCATGGATTGGACCCCTTCCCGGAGGTCTCGAGCCAGGCCCGCCACTTTTCGTAATCCGAACCCAGGTCGGCGACGCCGGTCGTCCGCTCGAGCGCCCGCTGGGCGGCGGACTTCACGTCGGCCGAGTCCGACCGGAGCTGTTCGACCAGGGGCGCCAGGGCCTTCGCCATTTTGAGGCGGCCGAGGCCCTCGCACATCGACTGGAGCACCTTGGGCCGGCGCTCGGATTCCATGGCCGCGATGATCGCCTCGGCGGCCGGCTCGCTCGATTTCACCCCGCCCAGGGAGAAGGCGGCCGCGGCCCGGACATTGTCGTCGCGCTCGCGGAGGAGCTCGGCGAGGCGCGCTACGACTTCGTCCTTGGGGAAGCCGTCGCCAGATCGCTCCGCCACGCGGCCCAGCGCGTTCGCGAAGTCCGCGAGTCCGCCGCGCGGGGCCCGCCCGGAGAGCTGGACCCAGCGG
>DATHFI010000318.1:0-2646 GCA_035490275.1 Planctomycetota bacterium | reverse complement strand
CCACCGACACGAAATCGAAATCGGCGCCCCTGAAACTTCCGAAGGGGGATTTCGACGCCATCCAGGTCCGCGTCCGTTTCGCCGAAGACGGCACGGCGGATGGCGGGCTCCTCTGGGATAATTACGCGCGGCTGGCCTGGGTGGGCAAGGGCGGGAGCTTCTTCGCGGTCTCGCACGGCGGCCCCGGCAAGGCCTACGAGAACGATTTCGAGCTCGGCGTCGAGAAGTCGACGACCCACGTGCTCGGGCTCTTCATCCAGGACGGCGAGTACGTCGTCATGTACAACGACCGCGACCTCTTCCGCGTCAAGACCGGCCGGACGCGCCTCGAGGCCCTTTCCATCAACGCCTACCGCGGCAAGGTCTGGTTCGACGAGATCTGGTTGAGGAAGAAGCAAGCGCCGGCTGACCGCTGACGGCTGACGGCTTCTTATGCTGACGCCTGATAGCTGTCAGCTTCCTACGCTGATTGCTGATCGCTGACAGCCGAAAGCTGATTGTCGTATATTCTATAGTCCGAATCCGGAGGAGCCTGACGACATGGCCGGCAATCGACGGGTGGCGCTCGCGGGAGGAGCCTGGATCCTCTCGATCGCGATCCACGGCGGACTCGCCGGGGTCGCGGCGCTCGTCGTCGTCGGGCCGCTGGCGTCCGCGCCCCGGAGGGCGCCGATCGCCGACGCGTCGTACACCGTGACGATCCGGTCGAGCAGCGACGACGCCACGATTCCGGACCCGCCGCGCGGGGACCCCCGCGCCTTCGGGTCTGCCCAGCCCGAACCGGCGACCTTCGACGACACGATCGCGAACATTCCCGACCTCAAGCTCTCGCCCCTTCCTCTCGACGCCAGGGAGGGGCCGGTCAAGACGCCGGGCGATCCCGATCGGACGCGGCCCGGCGAGGGGCGCGCGCGACTCGGCACGGTGACGGCCGCGAGAACCGGCGGCGGAGGGGCCCGCGGGACGGGGGCCGAGGCCGGAACGGGGAGCGGCTCGAGAACCGGGCAAGGCGCGGCCGGAACCGGCGCCGTGGCGCTCCAGAACCCGCCGCCCGATTACCCCGAGGGGGCCCGTCGGCGGAACATCCAGGGCACCGTTGCGATCCAATTCCTCGTCCTCGAGGACGGTACCGTATCGGAAGCCAAGGTCAGGGAAAGCTCCGGCAACGCGGAACTTGACGATGCCGCGCTGGCGGCCGTACGCAAGTGGAAGTACCGCCCGATCGGGCCCGGGGGCGGAATGGCCTGCGTCGTCCGGTTCTGCTTCCGGCTCGAATAGAACCCCCTCGTTACTCTTCAATTCCCGGCGAAATGTGTAGGATGTCTTCCGAGGGGCGGGGTTCCCCCTCGAAACTACCGGCTTCATAGTTCCGATTCCGACCGAGGCGCCCGCGTCGGCCCCGGACGCGCGCGGAGCCGCGCTCCATGTGGAAGAAGGTCCTCTTCGCCGCCTCCCTCCTGTTCGGCCTCGGTCTTTTCGTCTTCGTCATCGCCCATTTCGGCGGCATCAAGCCCACGATGCAGACCGTCGCCGAGGTGGGGTGGCTGGGACTCGCGGTCTTCATCGCCAACGCATCCGTCGTCCTCATCGCGCCCGCCATCGGGTGGACGATGCTCATGCGCGGCGAGGGAATGAAGATCCCGCTCTCCACCGCGCTCAAGGCCTGCTTCATGGGATTCCCCATCAACTTCCTCGCGCCCTCGATGTACCTCGGGGCGGAGCCGCTCAAGATGTTCTACGTCGCGAGCGCGCACGGCGAACCCAAGCGGCGGGTGCTGGCGACCATCATCGTCAGCAAGTTCCAGGAGGTCGGGGCGCTCCTGCTCGTCATGCTCGTCGCGGCGGGGATCGCGCTCTGGAGAATCCCGGCGCTGCGCGAGAAGGCGACGGTCCTCGTGACGGGGATGGCGGTCCTCTCGGTCCTCTTCGGGCTGACGCTGTACGCCTTCCTCGGCAACTTCCGGCCGACGGTGCGGATCATCAACCTGCTGGCGGCGCTCGGGATGGCCAAGCGGAAGCTCGCGCGTCTCCGCCGCCACGCGCGGGAGATGGAGCAGCTCATCCACCGCTCCTTCACGCACAAGTGGCGGACCTTCCTCGCGTCGCAGGCGGTGACGCTGATCTCGGCGGTCTCGATCCTGATGCGGCCGTGGATCTTCTTCTGGTTCGCCCGGGAACGCGTCTGGATCGGCGCGGAGTACCTGTGCGGGATCTACGTCGTCACGAACCTCATCAACATGGTGCCCCACACCCCGGGAGGCCTGGGGATTTTCGAGGCGGGCATGGTGGGAGTCTTCAAACTCGCGAACATCCAGATTGCGGGGGACCCCAAGAGCGCGGCGGCGGCCTTCTCGATCATGACGCGCGCGGCGGACCTGGTGCTGATCCTCGTGGGCATCTACCTGATCGTCCACTTCAACATGCAGGCGATCGCGCGAAGGACGGTGAAAGGCCAGGAGAAAATCAGGGTCACGGATGCGGAACTCGCCAACGGAGCCAACGACCGGCCAAAAACCTAGCTGCGAGCTTCAAGCTTCGAGCTCAAAGCAGCTGCAAGCTCACTTCCGTTCGTACGTGCCAATGAGTTCACCTTCACCCAGGATGTGTCCCTTCATCGCCGCCAGCAGCTTTTCCTTGGTCAATCCG